>JAZLFH010000058.1:0-19571 GCA_045615705.1 Clostridia bacterium | reverse complement strand
TCGCAGATATGGATGTAACAATTACAAGCAGCGATTTGATTGACGGAATTAAGACAGTTACAATCCCGTCTGCTAAGTTGAACAGCCTTGGCATTAAGAATGGCAAGAAGGGATATGTTGCTGTATATGCATTCTACGAAGATCAAGTAGAGTATATCGGCAGAAAGGGCTTCTACTTAGTCCAGGACTGATTCCTTAAAACTTAAATAAGCGGTGGCAACGCCACCGCTTATTTTTATGCAACAAAAAAAGGCTCACCAAATGAACCTTTTTTGTTATCAAATTATTTTACTTTCCGTATTTTTTTATCTTTCTGATATCTTCGCCGATGAAGTGAATAGATGAAAAATATCCTATAATTCTCGATGTAATACGCTCGGAGTAGTTGCTTGAAAGTTCGTTTAACGAAAGATTTGTAGAAAAAATCATTTTTTTATCCGACAAAATACGGTTGTTTACCACCCTGAAAAGTTCGGATGAAGTAAACGGAGTAATATACTCGGCACCTAAATCGTCAAGAATTAAAAGTTCGGCACTTAAAGTATGTTCCGCCAAATACTTTTCCTTGTCGCTGACTTCACGACCAAAGTGAAGTGCCTCAAAAATCGGGAAGAGAGTGTTTGCACTGATGTACAAAACATCTTTCCCTTGTGATATAAGTTCGTTTGCTATTGCCGAAGACAAAAATGTTTTTCCGAGCCCGCTTTTGCCGTAAAAAAGAAGATTTTCACTACTTTTGTCAAAGTTTTTGACAAAATCTTCACAAATCTCCAAAACTCTTCTCATAGCATCACGAGGGGAGTAGCCGTTATCCGACTTATCTTGACTGTAATATTCAATTTTAAATGAAGAGAAAGTACAATCCTTCATGCTTTTTGCAAGATTAGCATCAGAAAGGGACATATCTGTTATTTCTTGCTTTAAACAAGAACAAATTTTCCCGTCATCAAGACCCGTGTCTTTGCATTTGTTACAAAAATGAGTTTCTTCAAGATAATCTTTCGGATAACCGTTATGTTTAAGAATTTCTTGTATTTCAGAATTAAGTTCCAGATTTTGAGCCATGATTTTCTCTGTTGCTTCTTCCGGACTCATTTTAAGGTCGGCAACTGCACTTAGAAGTTTTACTCCGGTGCGGTCAAGTTCTTTTTCAATTTCAAGAAGGCGAGGAAATTTAGAGTAAATCTCAGATTTTCTTGCTAAAAGGTCAGACTTGCTTTTTTCCCTTCTTTTATCAATTATTGTTTGTGCTTTAGAAAAGAGTACGCCCACTAATTGCTACCTCCTTTTTTGAAAAGACGCTCATGTTCTTTCTTTTCAATCTCATCAAAATCGTAATTACCGCTCACAGCCGATGCTTTCTTTTCCGGAATTTTCGAAACGGTCTTAATGCCTTGCTCAAACCACGATTTTAAAATTTTGTTTATGTACGGAAAAGCAATTTTCCCGGTATTTAAAACAGTAATTTCATAGGCTTTTTTAATCATTGATTCACTCATTGAAAATTCGGTAGTCCAAGTGGCAATGTACTTTTTCTCACTGTCCGAAAAATCCCGGTCAATACCGAATGATTTTCTGAGTTTATTACGCATAGAGCGTTCTTTTTGACGCTTTGAAACGAATGAGTCTGCCGAAGTAACCGTATTTATTCCATCATCAGCCCAAAGAGAGGCAATTTTTTCTATGTATGAGATATTTGTTTTGTCTTCACTGATGCAGTATTCCAAAAGAACCAAAATAACATCGCATGAAAACGAATAATCATAGTAAAAACTGTATAAAGAGTTCATCTCACGGCGGGAAAGAGGTTTTTTGAGCATTTTTTCTGCCGTAAGAAGCATTTGAGAAACTTCTTTGTTAATAAGTTTTTCCTCAACGGGAGTCTTCTTTTTTGCGGGTTCATTTTTAGGACTTTGCGAAATAACTGAGGAAAACTCAATGTTGTGAAAATCCTTGTCAAAACTAACTGCACCGACTTTTTCCCAGTACTTCCACGCCTTTACGACATCGGACTCTAAAATATCGAGTTTTTTTGCAATGTCGGAGTTTGAAAACTCCAAATTTTTTTCGCCACACAAACCAAGTCCGCACAAATACACCATAACATAGGTGGGATTTGCCCTTGGCATAAGATTTTCTATAAATTCAAGCGGAACTTGAACGCTTTTGGTTAAATGCGTAAAACGAGCCATGATATCCTCCGTGGATAATTTAGTAAAAACATTATAGCATATAAAAATAGCATATACAAACAAAATTAAAAAAATATGTCGAAGAATTTTTAAAATTTCAAAAAAGGCTTGACAGAATTAAAAACCTATACTATAATAACCAGTGCGTGTGGTGTAAACCACTTATATGGCGGTGTAGCTCAGTTGGCTAGAGCAAACGGTTCATACCCGTTAGGTCGGTGGTTCAAGTCCACTCGCCGCTACCATATGCGGCCCGTTGGTCAAGCGGTGAAGACATCGCCCTTTCACGGCGGTAACGGGGGTTCAATTCCCCCACGGGTCACCAAAAATCCTCGTTCTTAAGAACGGGGATTTTTACTTATTCACTCTTCCTTCTTCACTCTTACTTAAAAAAGTATCGAACGAGGATTTTTGGAAAGTAATAAGTAATAGTGAATAAGGGAGAAGTAAGGTAAAAATCGCTGTGCGATTTTGTTTTGAATAAGAAGAAAGGACCAAAGCCCTAAGAAGGCTACGAGCGTAAAGAAACCCATAGACAAACTCGTAAATGTGTGATATAGTAAAAAAGAAGAGCGAATTATTCCAAAAAGAAAAGAAAAAGATTGACAAACCCCGACACATCTATAATTACAAACAACTGCATGGGCGGAATTATTTCTCACGCACTCGGGCTGAGATTTTTATCTCCCACAGTTAATTTATACTTTAAGGACGAAGATTTCTTCAAATTTTTGAGCGATATAAAATATTACGCCGAAGCCGAACCCGAAGAAATTTTTGAAGATGGGATTTCATTTCCGATAGGTCTTATTAAAAAGGGCAGAGAAGAAGTAAGACTCTACTTTATGCATTATCATTCTTTTTCAGAGGCAAAAGAAAAATGGTTAGAACGCGGAAAACGAATAAACTATGACAATATAAGCGTCATAGTGGAAATTCCCTATGTCCCGAGCGAAGAAATAATTGAAAAGTTCGAAAAACTGCCGTATAAAAAAGTAATGCTTACCGATAAGAAAATGCTTTCTCGGGGAGAAAATTATCAAACGCTTAAATCTTATAAAAATCAGTACCCCGGAAAGACTTTTAAATATGTGCATAGATTCGGCGTAAAGAGGAACTTTGACGAATTCGATTATGTAGCATTTTTAAACAAAAGACCGAATTAGGTCTTTTGTTTTTTTGCGTTTGTATAAAAACAATTTCATATTATTTAGATTTTTACTGAAAAAGATAATTTAAGTCTTGACTTTTACAATTTAGCGTGGTAAAATACTAAATTGTTAAAGTGAGGTGCAAAATTATGCAAAAATATTACTCAAAAGAAATTGATAATTTGTTTGAAACCATACTTTCGATAGAAGACATTGAAACCTGCAAAAATTTTTTTGATGACCTGTGTACCATAAAGGAAATTCAGGATATGGCACAGCGATTGGAAGTTGCCCGTGAACTTAAAAACGGGAAAAGTTATCAAGAAATTTCAAAATCCACAGGAGCAAGCACCGCTACAATAAGCCGTGTCAACAGATGTATTTTATACGGAAGCGGCGGTTACAACTCGGTTTTACGGTCAAAGGAGAATGAGAATGAATAATTTAAAATATGAAGAAAAGGTCGTGTTCGCACTTCGCTTTTTGTATCAAAGTTACGGATATAAACAGTATCAGATGAGCAAATTTGAAGAATACGACTTGTATTTAAAGAATAAAAACTTCTTGGTTTCGGACAATATTATAACTTTTACGGATACAGACGGAAAACTTCTTGCGTTAAAGCCCGATGTAACTTTGTCAATCGTAAAAAACCTTAATTACGGCGAAAACACTTTAAAAAAGGTGTACTACAATGAAAATGTATATCGTGTTGCAAGGGGAACGAATTCGTTTAAGGAAATTATGCAAACGGGACTTGAATGTATAGGAAATATTGACGATTATGTAATTTTTGAAACGATTATGCTTGCGGCGAAGAGTCTTGCCGAGATATCCGATGATTATGTTATGGACATTTCGCACATGGGAATCATGGCTGATATTTTGGAAAAAACAGGGGCAAGCGACAATGCAAAAAAAGACATTCAAAAGTGTATTGCGACTAAGAATGTATCCGGACTTTCATTGATTGAAAAGCGTGAGGGACTGGATTTGAAAAATCTGAAAGAACTTATTACGACACACAAAACGGCGGATGAAGTTCTTCCGTTTTTAGAGAGTATTGACAGTGATTTTTCAAAGAGTTTTATAAAAGTCATATCGGCACTTGAAGAAAGCGGATTTAAGAATAAAGTTCGGATTGACTTTTCACTTACGGGCGATGTTAACTATTACAACGGATTTGTGTTTAAAGGTTTTATTAACGGTATTCCGTCAAGCGTTTTATCCGGCGGACAGTATGATAATTTGATGGCAAAATTCAAAAGAACCGAAAAAGCAATAGGCTTTGCGGTATATCTTGATATGATTGAGCGACTTGATGAAAAAACAAATGACTTTGATGTTGACACAGTTCTTTTGTACGATGAAAAAATTCCCGTTACTTCGGTATATGCTTGCGTTAATGAACTTTCAAAAGGCGGGAAAACGGTTTTGGCACAGCCAAAAATGCCTAAAAAAATCAGGTATATGAGGCTTGCAAAGTTGAGTGAAAGGGGCGTGGAATTCATTGAAAACAATGCTTAATATTGCACTGCCGAAAGGAAGACTCGGGGAAAAGGTTTATGAGATGTTTGAAAAGGCAGGTTTTGAATGCCCGTCAATTAAAGAAGTGAATCGGAAATTAACATTTGAGAACGAGGAAAAAGGTGTCCGATATTTTTGGGTAAAACCTTCCGATGTTGCGATATATGTTGAGCGTGGTGCCGCCGACATCGGAGTTGCGGGAAAAGACATAATTGAAGAATATTCTCCCGATGTATATGAACTTTTTGACCTTAATATAGGGAAATGCAAAATGGCGGTTGCCGCAAAAAAAGACTTTCGTGATAACACGGGAAAAACACTTCGTGTTGCCACCAAATTTTCAAATGTTGCAAAAAGATACTACTCGTCAATCGGTCGAGATATTGATGTAATTCATTTAAACGGCTCAATAGAAATTGCACCGATTTTGGGGCTGTCGGATGTCATTGTTGATATTGTGGAAACAGGAAAAACTTTAAAAGAAAACAATCTTGAAGTGTTTGAAACGATTTTTCCGATAAGTGCAAGACTTATTGCCAACAAAGCGAGTTATAAGTTTAAAGACAAAAGCATAAACAAACTTCTTTTAAAACTTTCTGAAATTACGGAGGGTAAAAATGATTAAAATTTTAAAATACGGCGAAGTTGAAAACGATAAGATTTTTTCAAGAGCCGTTTGTGAAACAAATGTGGAAAAAACAGTAGAGGAAATCATTTCCGATGTCAAAGAAAACGGAGATTCCGCCCTTTACAAATATTGTGAGAAATTCGATAAAGCGAAACTTACAAGCCTTTCGGTGTCGGAAGCGGAGTTTGAAGAAGCAATTAAAACCGTTGAGCCCAAATTTCTTGAAATTTTAAAAAAAGCGGCACAAAACATACGAAACTTCCATGAAAAACAAATAAGAAACGGTTTTATAATTAACAACGAAAACGGAATTGTAATGGGACAGAAAGTTATCCCTGTTGACAAAGCGGGACTTTATGTTCCGGGAGGAACGGCAACATATCCGTCAACGGTTTTGATGGACTCAATTCCGGCAAAACTTGCGGGGTGCAAAGAGGTTATTATGGTAACTCCGCCGAATTCCGAAGGAAAGATAAATCCCGTAATTTTAGCGGCGGCAAAAATTGCAGGTGTGGACAGAATTTTTAAAGTGGGCGGAGCACAGGCAATTGCAGCACTTGCATACGGTACGGAGTCAATCCCCAAGGTTGATAAAATCGTAGGACCCGGAAATGCCTTTGTAGCGGAAGCGAAAAAGCAGGTTTTCGGCAAGGTGTCGATAGATATGATTGCCGGACCGAGCGAAATTTTGATTATTTCAGACAGCACTTCAAATCCGAAATATGTAGCGGCGGACTTGCTTTCACAGGCAGAGCATGACAAGTTGGCAAGTGCCGTTTTGATAACGGACAGCGAAGAATTGGCAAAAGAAGTAAGTACGGAAATTGAAAATCAACTTCCTAAACTTGAAAGATATGAAATTGCTCGCACTTCCATTGACAATAACGGCAAAATCATAGTTTGCAAAAACCTTTTGGACGCCATTGATGTTGCAAATGAAATTGCACCGGAGCATTTGGAACTTTGCGTAGACAATCCCTTTGATTATCTTGATTCAATAAGGCACGCAGGCTCAATATTTATGGGAAAAAATTGTCCCGAAGCATTGGGCGATTATTTGGCGGGCCCGAACCACACACTTCCGACAAGCGGAACGGCAAAATTTTCAAGTCCTTTGTCGGTTGATGATTTTGTAAAAAAGACACAGTACACTTATTTTACAAAAGAAGCCCTTTCAAAAGTTGCAAAAGATGTCGAGTTTTTTGCACAAAAAGAAGGTCTTACGGCACACGCAAAGAGTACCGTAATCAGAATTGAGGAATAAAAAATGAGCAGATTTTTCAGCAAGAAATATGAAAACTTGGTGCCGTACACTCCGGGGGAACAACCAAAGGATGCACAGTATATTAAACTAAACACCAACGAATCGCCGTTTCCTCCATCGGATTTTGCGATAAAATCGGCGTTTGAAGCATCAAAACAGTTGAATTTATATCCCGACCCGGAGGCAGTCGAACTCAGAAAACTCATCTCCGAAAATTTATCGGTTGATGTTGACGAAGTCCTCTTTACAAACGGCTCGGACGATATATTAAACTTTGCGTTTATGGCGTTTTCCGATGAAAAAAATCCGGTTGTGTTTCCCGATATTACTTACGGATTTTACAGCGTTTTTGCCGCAATAAATCACATTCCGTATAAGACGATTCCGCTCAAAGACGATTTTTCGATAGATATTAATGATTACATCGGAATAAATAAAAATATTTTTATTGCAAATCCGAATGCACCGACAGGTATGGCACTTTCTGTTTTTGACATTGAAAAAATCGTTTCTTCAAATCCCGATAATGTAGTCGTTATTGACGAAGCCTATGTTGATTTCGGAAACGAAAGTGCAGTGCCTCTGATTCATAAATATGACAATTTGCTTGTTACGCAGACTTTTTCAAAATCACGCTCCATGGCAGGTGCAAGATTGGGCTTCGCAGTGGGCTCAAAAGAACTTATCAGAGATTTAAACACCATTAAGTATTCGACAAACCCGTATAACATAAACAAAATGACAATGGCGGCGGGAATTGGTGCGGTTAAAGATTTTAAGTACTTTAAAAATAATTGTCGTGAAATAATAAGAGTGCGTGAGTTTACGACAAAAGAACTTGAAAAATTAGGCTTTACGCTTACAAATTCAACTGCAAATTTTGTCTTTGCAAAGCATAATAAGTTAAGCGGAGCGGAAATTTATAAAAAACTTAAAGAAAACGGAATTTTGGTACGGCATTTTGCCGGTGAAAGAATTTTTGATTATAACAGAATAACAATCGGAACTTATACACAAATGCAGACTTTGATTGAAAAATTAAAAATCATATTGGAGGGGTAATTTATGAGAACAGCGAAAATCACAAGAAAAACGAACGAAACGGAAATAATGCTTGAATTAAACCTTGACGGTACGGGCAAAGCGGAAATCAACAGCGGATGCGGTTTTTTGGACCACATGCTTACGCTTTTTGCAAAGCACGGCAGGTTTGATATTACGCTTAATTGCAAGGGCGACACTTATGTTGATGACCACCACACGGTAGAAGACATCGGCATAGCGTTAGGCACGGCGTTTTCTTCGGCACTCGGAGATAAAAAAGGCATAGTCCGTTACGGAGATGCTGTTTTGCCAATGGACGAGGTCTTGATTTTAAGTGCGGTGGATATTTCGGGAAGAGCATACTTAGAATATGACCTTGAAAATCCTTCGGAAAAAGTGGGGACTTTTGATACCGAACTCGTATTGGAGTTTTGGCTCGGATTTGTTCGCAATGCCGGTTGCACAATGCACATAAAACAATTAAGCGGACGAAACACTCACCACATAATCGAAGGTGCGTTTAAATCCTGTGCGAGAAGTTTAAAAGAAGCCGTTAAAATTGATAAGGACTTTATAGACGAAATTCCCTCCACAAAAGGAGTGTTATAAGTGATAGCGATAGTTGACTACGGTGTCGGGAATTTGTTTTCTCTTAAAAGTTCGTTTGAGGCAATTAATGAAAATGCACTTGTAACATCCGATTTTGAAACAATAAAAAATGCAGACAAAATAATTCTGCCCGGTGTCGGAGCATTTTGTGATGCCGCAAAAAAGTTGGAGGACACGGGACTTGGCGAACTGATAATAAACGAAGCAAAAAAAAACAAGCCCATTTTGGGAATTTGCTTGGGAATGCAACTTTTGTTTAAGAAAAGTTATGAATTCGGCGAATTTGAAGGACTGGGACTTTTGGACGGGGAAATTGTGCCTATGAAAGGAGTTATCCCCGACAATTTAAAAATTCCGCACATAGGTTGGAACGCACTTGAATTTAAAAAACCGGATTCAAAACTGTTCAGGTATATTAAAAATGGCGATTTTGTGTATTTCGTACATTCCTTTTACGCCGCAAAATGTGATTCGAGCATTTCTGCGGTAACCGACTACGGCGTTTCCATAACCGCATCGGTTGAATCAAAAAATATTTACGGTTGTCAGTTCCATCCAGAAAAAAGCGGTAATATCGGATTAAATATTTTAAAAGCATTTTGTGAATTGGGGGATGACAGATGAATATTTTTCCCGCAATAGATTTATTCCAAAAAAAAGCGGTAAGGCTCTTAAAAGGCGATTATGAAAATATGACCGTGTACAGCGACAACCCTTTACAAATTGCACTTGATTTTCAAAAAAAAGGAGCAAAATACATACACATAGTTGACCTCGAAGGTGCAAAAAGCGGAAACACGGATAACCTTGAGGTAATAGAGCAAATCGTAAAAAACACAGATTTGTTTACCGAAGTCGGAGGCGGTATAAGAAGCCTTGAAACGATTGAAAAATATATTTCAGCAGGTGTAGACAGAGTAATTTTGGGTACGGCTGCGGTAAATGATGAGGCACTTTTGCGTTCTGCCGTTTGTAAGTACGGAAACAAAATTGCCGTTGGTGTCGATATTAAAGACGGTTTTGTTGCGATTAAGGGTTGGACTGAAAAATCACAATACAGTTTCCTTGAATTTTGCAAAAAAATGCAGGAAACAGGAATTACAACTCTTATTTGTACGGATATTTCCAAAGACGGTGCGATGCAAGGCACAAATTTTGAACTTTACAAAAAACTTTCAAAAGAACTTAAAATAAACATCACGGCATCGGGCGGAGTGTCATCAATTGGCGATATAAAAAGGCTCAAAGAACTTGGGATTTACGGAGCAATAATAGGTAAGGCGTACTATATCGGAGCAATAGATTTAAAAGAAGCAATAGAGGTGGCAAAATGATTACTAAACGCATAATTCCATGCCTTGATGTAAAAGACGGCAGAGTTGTTAAAGGCGTCAATTTTTTGGGACTTTCCGATGTTTCTTCTCCGACTCGCCTTGCGAAATTTTACAGTGATAACGGGGCAGATGAACTTGTTTTTTATGATATAACGGCGTCAAGCGAGGGCAGAGCGTTGTTTACCGATATACTTTGTGAAGTGGCAAAGACGATTTTTATTCCGCTTACGGTTGGCGGCGGAATAAACACGGTTGATGATTTTGACAGGGTTTTAAAATGCGGAGCGGACAAAGTCAGTGTAAACTCGGGGGCAATTAAAAATCCCAACCTCATAAACGAAGCGGCTAAACTGTACGGAAGCCAATGCGTGGTAATTTCTGCCGATGTAAAAAGGGTTGACGGAGAATTTCGGGTTTTTGCAAAAGGCGGACGGGAAAACACCGGTCTTGAAGCAATAGAATGGATAAAAAAATGTGTGGATTTAGGAGCAGGAGAAGTTGTTTTAAACTCTATTGACACAGACGGCGTCAAAAACGGATTTGATATTGAAATGTTAAACGCCGTGTGCGAAGCCGTCAGCGTTCCGGTAATTGCATCGGGAGGTGCGGGAAATATTGAACATTTCACAAAGCTTTTTAAAACTTTACCGAAAGTTGATGCGGGGCTTGCGGCATCAATATTCCATTTTGGAGAAGTGAGCATATCCGATTTGAAGAAAAGTTTAGCGGAGAATAAAATCCCCGTAAGAATATGAAAGAGGTATTATTATGATAAATGTTGACGAATTAAAATTTGACAAAGACGGTCTTATCCCTGCAATAGTTGTGGATTATGCGACAAAAAAGGTGCTGACACTTGCTTACATGAACAAAGAAAGTTTGAAAATTTCCATTGAAAAACAACTTACTTGTTTTTGGAGCCGGTCGAGAAACGAACTTTGGTTAAAGGGTGAAACAAGCGGAAATTATCAGCATATTGTGTCAATCACAGCCGATTGCGACAAAGACGCACTTACAGTCGTTGTTAAAAAAGACGGACCTGCCTGTCATACCGGCACAGACTCTTGTTTTACAAATGCCGTTTACGAAAACAGCGATATGGCGGAATTTTCTTACGAAGCATTAATGAAACTTATAGAGGGCAGAAAAACGGAGAAGAAGGAAGGCTCGTATACAACTTACCTGTTTGAAAAAGGCATTGACAAAATCCTTAAAAAAGTAGGCGAGGAAAGTACGGAAGTCATAATTGCGGCAAAAGAAAACGACAAAAAAGAATCCGTTTATGAAATTGCCGACCTTGCATATCATGTAATGGTTTTAATGATTGAAATGGGAATTTCACTTGAAGATATAAAAAGCGAACTGGCATCACGCCATGTAATTGACCACAAAGTAAAGCAAGAAAAAATGACGAAGTAAAACTTCGTCATTTTTTTTACTTTGTTTTTTTAACTTATTATGTATTATATTTTTATGTTGCCGGTGCGTTTTTTACAGTTTATAAGCCCCAT
The DNA here is from genome assembly GCA_045615705.1 of Clostridia bacterium. Taxonomy (GTDB): domain Bacteria; phylum Bacillota; class Clostridia; order UMGS1883; family UMGS1883; genus JAZLFH01. Next base: position 8,311 of record JAZLFH010000058.1, on the reverse strand, counting down.
TCCTCGTAGGTTTCGGGACTTATATTTTTAAGGTCATCAATTATAACAACGCAATTCTCTTTTACATTTCGCATAACTTTTATCATCATATCTTTTGGAATTGCAACACAGCCGCCTGTGTACGGCTTTTGAGGAGCTAAGCAATGCAGGAATATTGCAGAACCCTTTCCGACTTCGCATATATCGTTGTAACTGATATTCAAACAATATTGATAATGAACATCATAATCCACAATATGCTCGGAATTTTCCGTATCCAAATCGGGAATATCATTTATGCTTACCATTTCATTATATTTATGACCTTCTCTTAAATCTCCCGACCAATAGTCGTCCTCGGTAACCTTCTTATATTTTATTGCACAGCCCGGGTCATCGGCAATACCGAATGCATAGTTAAATGTAAACACGCCGACAGGAGTTTTGCCATCGCCCTCTTTTGTTTTACCAAGACCGTTTTTACCTATAAAACCGGGGGTTGTTATAATCTGATTCCAGTTTCCGTCTGCGTCCTTTTCGTGCATTGAAATATATGCCGTAGTTTTGCCGACTGCCGAAATGATAAATAATTGCTCGGCAGTTTGTGCCTTATCTAATTTATAAACCCATTCCGGAGAGGCTTGCGTTTTTTTAACGGTGCCGATATTATTTGTGTTATTTGTGTTATTTGTGTAAGATACATTATCTGTATTTGTTACGCTAATAGAATCAAGCACAAAAGGAGAAATCGCACAGTTTAAATCGTCAAGCCATGTGTGTCCGTTAGTTCTCTTTGTGTCCAATGAATTTACCACAACACTGCGAATTCTCTTTTTCACATCGTTTTGAGCAATTGAACTTACGGAATTTATGGTATAAATTTTGCCGTTTACCGTACCGAGATAAATCATTTCATGTCCGGGGAATTGAAGAATAACGCCGGACGGCAATTTTGAAATCTCTTCCGCTTTTTCTTCATTTGTCATTGAGGAATAATCGGTAATTGCTTCGGGTTGAATCAGTTTTTGCCAAGTTGTATTTCTCGGAAGCATAATTCCGCAACATTTATATACCATAAGGGCAAACTCCGAGCAATCCAAAGAGTCGAGCATTCCGCCCCAACCGTAATGATTGCCCAAATGCTTAAATGCAAGATTAATGAGGTTGGCTCTTGTAAGAGGTAAAAAGCCGATACTTACATCTTTTCCGGCTGAAATCGGAACGATAACGGCTTTTAATTTTCCGTTTTTATCCCGAGTCGGAATTTTGACTAAATATGTATTATAAGGAATGCGGTCTAAAATAAGTTCTTCTCCGTCATAATCTTTTACAAGAGGAAGTATTGTACCCATAGAGAGCATCTTCTTGGAAACTTCGGGAATAATGGTTGTTGTTTCGGTAAAAATTTTATCGCCCGTTACAACCAAAAAGTCCGGGTTTTTCCACATATCAAGCCACTGCTTTTTATTCTCGCAGACGGCAAATTTGTCCGTTCTAACCCATCCGTCGCATATCGAGGAACGGACATAGGCAAACTTTCCGTCAAGGGTTTTAAAATATACAATCAATGGGTCATTGACATTTAGCGATGTGTTGGCGAAATTATCCCATTCAGGGTCTGTTACATCGTCCGAAAGCATATCTTCAATCGGATATGACTCCAAAACAGTACGCTCCGTAACCAAGCCGTACGAGATTTTCATTTTTGACTGGACTTTGGCTCTTTTGATGTTATTTCTAACCTTTTCCCAATACGATTCCGAAACTTCTTTTCCGTTCAGATATACACCTGTCGGCGATTCAAACTTAGATATACCTTCTGCCAACGATTTTCCGTTAAATTCTGTTTTGGCATTTTCAATATCAATCAAGTAATTTTCTTTTATATCACAAATTTTGTCGTTTACCTCCTCAATTTGAGCCGGCGACAAAAGAGGGTTATATGCGTCTTTATTCTTTGAAATCCAATATTTTGGATGCGTCATCTCAGATGAAACATCATCAAATAAATGTTGGTATTCATCTCCTTGGAGATTTTCATTCTCTTTTAAAGCCTTTGCAATACGGCCTAAAATAATCGAAGCACGGGCTTCTCCGATATTGCCGTACGGCATAGCCTCGTGATTATCGTTACCGAAAATACAATTCATACCGACCAACCGAAGCACATTTTCGGCATCATCGGGCAAATCGCTGAAAGTATTTTCTTCGGGCTTGACATTTTCGAGTCCGTAATATAGGACACACGCATCGGAAAAATCAATCAGGTTCATTTCATTAAGTGTAGGATATGCCTCATAAATTCCCCACGAGTCCACATTTTGGGCATACACGCTTGACATACTTAATATGATGCAAGCGGCAATAAAAATTGCTGTTACTTTTTTAATTGTTTTCATTTCATACCCCTCTTTTTATATTTTGATAAAATTAATGCAAGTTACTTAATATCATTGCTCTGTAATTATGACATAATTTTCGTCTTCAACCCACTCTGCACTGCAAGAAACGGCTTTTGATACGGCACTAACGGGAACCATTGTCCTTTCGTTTATAATTCGTGCCGGTGTATCAATTATTACTGTTTCTCCGTTTTTATTCATTTCGTTTGAGTTTATATGCAATATAACCGTAATACCGCTTTTTTCTATTGTAATTTTTTGCTCATTTTCGTCCCAGCCTACATTACAGCCCATGGCTTCAAATATGGCTCTTAAAGGAACAAGCAGTATGTCATTTTCAATATACGGGGAAACATCTGTCGGTATTCTCTTACCGCAATAATATAGCTCTGTTTCTTTTTCCTTAAACGGCTCTGTGATAATATCGTAAAAAGATTTGTTTAAAATAATATTGCTTTTTTTACCCACGCTACCTCTGATTCCGTTTTCGGCAAGAAGTTTAAACATTTGTGCCGACTTTTTCACCTTATCCGGTGTTGTATTTAATATTTCATTCAGCGTGTCATAGTCTTCTTTGTCGTTAAAATAAATTTTCTTTGAAAGCATATTAAATGTATCTGTCAGGATGCCGCACTTATTTGAGGCACGCTTTGAGAATGTTGACATAATATATCCGTCTATGTCCTGCTGGGTGAAATTTGAATTTTCAACAAGGGACGAAAGTTTATCGTAAAATTCAAATGTAGATGCAATTTGAGGGTCGCGGTACGAACAAATATATATTCCCGAATTATCAATGCCCATTCTTACGCCGTAAGCTCCCTTTTCGTTTCTTAAATACGGCATAAAGAACTTGTCGTTCATCATATTTAATATGACATTAAGAGAGCCGTCGCGATTTGTATTAAGTTCCGAAAACGGTGCATAGATAAGATTATAGTTTACATCTGTATTAGAAACAATCGCTTCGTTGCCTTCGGATACTTTAAGATTTCTTTGCGGTTTTATCTGCACTTCATTATTGAGTTTACTAAAAAATTCTTTTGCGTATTTCTTATTCAATTCTCTGGCATTTTTGCTTCCGGCATATACGGATTTTGCGTTATTCCTGTTTTTCAACGCATTTTGCACGAGTTTTAAATTGTCCGTTACTTCGGTTGGATTTTCATTAAGTTTCTTTTTAAGTTTCTTTAAAAACTCATAGTAGTTAAGTCCGCCAATATACTCGGAATATGCCGTTTTTCTGTCTTTTTGTGCTTTTGCACGGGAAATAATTGTGCCTTCGCTCAGCACACTCGCTTCCCATGAATCCACATATGCATCAATCAAGGATTTAAGGTAGTCTGTATCGTCAAACTGTATTTCGTAAATCCACTCATATAACACATCATACATGTCTTTAAGGTCATTATCAAGCACAGAGGTATTATATACTACATACAATGTATCGTCATCGGTTGCCAAAAAAGAACTTGAACCGTTAAAATATCTGATAACTCTGTTGTACAACTCCGCTTGTGTGTGTTTATCCGAACCGAACTCTACACTTAAACTGTCAAACAGATTGAGATACAAAAGTTGCTCGTCCGAAAGTCCAGACACATCAAAATAAAGACTGCAAATACCTATACCGTCTGTCGGAACTTCTGCACTTAAATATCTTACACTGTCCTCGGTAGTATCGGAATACGGATATTCCTTTGGCTTATAACTTTCCAAATCACTTTTCAAAACATCAACTGTTGAAACATTTATTTTTTTTGTTACTTCCTCATTTTTTGATGTATCGGGCGACAGATTTGAACTTTCAACAATTTTGTCTATCTGCTCCTTTGACATTGAGGCTTTTGTGTCGGCGAGTTTTTCCGTAAGTTTTGCTTCATCTTTGTCGGATAGGGAAGTGTCCGCAATGTTAAGCGTTAAAACGGATGTCTTCGGATCTGCAAAATATTTTTTTATGAGATTTGTACATCTTTCGTTCAACTTTTCGGGGTCAAGATTTTTTATATAATCAAGATACTTAAAATAGCCTTGCTCGTCCCCGTTTATACTCCAAAGAGCCAATACATTTTCCAAAACGGATAATCCCTTGTTTCCGGAACTTTCGGGAATCATTAAAAAATCTCTTTCAACAGCCGCCAAAAACGAGTCGGTTATTTCTTTATTTATTCCGTTTTCCGACATGGATTTCATCGAGTCTTGAATAATTTGTTTAAAAACCGCGGCTTCTCCGCTTCTCAAATTTGATGCTGAAATAATAAGTGTCGGATTCACCCCTTGAGTAAGTTCTACCCATACGGAAACACCGACATGAGGTAAACCGTCTTTAAGATTTTGCATAAGTTCGGAAGAATATGTATCTAAAAACATTGAACACAGATTAATATCGAAAATATCCTGATTATCTTTTATGTCGCAAGGAATCATATAATAAGCAATATCGCCTGTGTTTTGGACAGCCTGCATAGGAAAGGTTTTTTCTATATTGCCGGAAATCGGTGTATATCCTTTATCTTCAATAACAGGCTTTTCGTCCGTATATTCGGAAAAATAGCCGTCTATAAGTTCGAGATATTTTTCAAGTTCCACTTTACCGTAAAGAATAACAAGAGAATTTGACGGACGGTAATATTTTTCGTGGTAATTTACAGCATCTTCATAGGTAAGAGTCGGTATAATATCCGGGTCGCCGCCGAAAATGGCAGAAGTGTTGCTGCCCGGATAAAGCGTTTTAAGAGCATTGTAATAGGCACGAGAGGGCGGAGTAAGTGCACCTTTCATTTCGCTGTAAACCGTACCGTTGAGTTTTAATGCGTCATCGGGATTTTTCATCTCATAACGCCATGCTTCCTGATTAAATATATTTTCATTCGTCAAAAGGAGCGGATGAAAAACGGCATCAAGATAATAGTCGGCGAGTTTTAAAAGTTGTTCATCTAATATTGATGAAAGCGGAAACGAAGTGTATTTCATATATGTAGCCGCATTGATATATGTATTTATCGTTTCGTAAGAAACATTAAAGAAAACATTCGCCGGATATTTTTCAGAGCCGTTTAAGGTAGCATGCTCAAATACATGCGAAATTCCCGTATCTTCTCCGGGGGTTTGGAATGTGATGTCAAACATTCTGTTTACATCGTCATTTGCAATATACAAGAGTTTTGCCCCTGTTTTGTCATGACGAAATAAGTAAGTATCCGCACCAAACAGCATACATTTATCCGCTTTATAAAGTGTAAATCCGCTTATTTTACTTCCGACACTGAGCGAATCGGCATAAGCAGGCACGACTATCAGCGATATAATTATCATTGCGGCAATAAAAATTGCAAATAATCTCTTCTTCATAAAAATCTCCATTCCGCTGCTCCGCATCAGCAAAATTTTAGTAAATTATCTCTTTCTTGCGGAGAAAAAATGAAAGAGGCTTTTTTTGTGCATTTAAGACCGAAAAGTAAATTTGCACAGTAACACGAAAAACAAAGGGCGGTTCTTCCGCCTTTGTTTTTCTTTTTGTAGATTGTATCATCTAAGTAAATTATGCCACATTACCTTTTAAAAATCAACAGTTCAATTAAAAACAAAATCGCTTTGCGATTTTTACCATACTTCTTCCATATTCACTATTACTTATTACTTACAAAAAATCCTCGTTTTTTAAACGAGGATTTTTGCAAATCGTGAACAATATAGATATCAATCGTGGTTAGTTTGTTTTTTTGCTCATAGCACCAGATTTATTAATTAGTTCTAATTCGTCAACATATTCATTGCCTTGTTTTTCAAGCAACCGGAAATCATATTTCCCGTTTTGTGTATATGGCATAAAGTCTATAATTTTAAAATGCTTTGGTATCTCATATTCTTTTAATTCTTTCTTGCATTTTTTGTATATACTTTGAATTATATTTTTTTCTTCATCAGTTTCTGTATCTTTTAGCACAATAAATGCCATCGGTGCATGTTCGTCTTCGTTATCTTTTACTTCTACAGCAACGCATTCCTTGACTGACGGATGCGAACATATCGTTTCTTCTATTATGTACGCTGAAATCTTAAATGCCTTTCTTACAATCACCCTACGCATTCGACCATATAAAGTAACAAAGCCATTTTCATCTATAGACCCTAAATCTCCTGTATGAACCCAAACATTATTGTCAGTATGTATTTGTTTGATTTTATTTGTTTCTTCTTCGTTGTGTTCATAACCTAAAAAACAAGACTCTGTCAAAACACAAATTTCACCAATTTCATCATATTGTAATTCTTTATTATTATCGTTATCATAACTTATAACAATAATATTAGGAAATGGTATACCAACTGAACCATTCTTGTTTGCTTTCGGATAATTTACGGTTACACCGCCAAACATTTCATTATTTCCATAACCATTCAAAACCGGAATACCAAAACACTTTTCAAAAGCAACTCCCTCTTCTGCCGAGAATTTGTCTCCTCCGGAAACAAAGCATTCCGGTTCGATGTATTCTTCTCCATGTATCTTTGAAATCAACGAATAATTATCTTTTAAAAACCTATAATGGTATGGACAAGCAAAAGACATTGAAAATTTGCCCATATTATTAAATACCACATTAGAATCAATTGAATCTGAATACAAAACCATAGATCCTAATGCAGAAGCCGTTATAACCGCATCACACAAAGAATAGGCTATCCAAGGTGGCATAGTTGCCAAAATAACTTTATTAACTCCAAATGGCAACTGAGAATAAGACAAATTGTTCGCACATGCACCAAAAGACAAATCAGAATGTACGATAGTCTTTGGATTTCCGGTTGTTCCGCTAGATTGAACCATTATAGATGGCTTACTTTCATTAAATTCGACACATAAAAGTTTATCGTTACTTCCGTATCTATCAATGAAGTTTTCAAATTTGATAAAACGAATATCATTTACATACATTTGAGATATATCTTTTCTACGGTTATATGGATCGATTGTTATTATCTGTTCTAATTTAGTATTATCAATTATTTTTGAAACACTATTTACAATATTTTCTATACAAATTAAACATTTACACCCACTACTGTTAGCATAGAGTTCAATATCTTTTTCACCTGCTCTAACATCAAACCATTTCGATACTGCACCTATTTTATTCAGGGCTAATAAAACAATAAAAACATATTGTGAATTTGTGATTCCAACTAAAACGGTGTCTTCATACTTTATTCCGGAATTTTTAAAAGCGTTTGCAGCCCTATCAACTTCAACTTTTATCTCAGAAAATGTCCATTTTTTGTTGTTAAATTCAACCATAGGTGACAACATATTATTCTTATTAGAATCAAAAATAAGATTATATATCGTTTGTCTCGGATTTATTTCTCTTATAGGCGATATTCTATGCAAAGTGTTTTGTGGTTTATCAATACTTGCATATCCTGTTTTTCCGTTTTTCATTTAAAAACCTCCATAAATTAAAAAATGCGTCAACCGAAGCTGACGCACGAAAAATACTCAGCTCCAATTGTCGCCAAACAAAATCCACATTAACACAACAGTATGCAGAAACAGAGCCTGTATTTTTACCAAAAGGTATAAAAATACACACTATTGTGTTAAAATATTTGATTTTGCTTGGCAATGAAATTATACTATACATTACTTATAAATGCAACAAAAATTTTGTAATAAAAAAGCAGTAACCGATACAATGTATCAATTACTGCTTTTTTATATAAATCGCTTTGCGATTTTTACCATACTTCTTCCATATTCACTATTACTTATTACTTACAAAAAATCCTCGTTTAAAAAACGAGGATTTTTATGAAAGCCGAATCAAAAAGATATTGGGTTGTTTCAATGAAATCGTGGCAAAGCCACGGTGAAATCCAAAACAAGTTTTGGATGAAATCAAAGCCTTCGGCTTTGGTGAAATTAAATC
>JAZLFH010000057.1:0-2312 GCA_045615705.1 Clostridia bacterium | reverse complement strand
CCGTACATTTTTCTGTAAATAAACCAATAAGGAGCAAACAGGAAAGAACACCAGTTCCAACTTGATTTCTTGTTTTGTACTTTCATTTGGTTGAATTTCGGAATGTAATATTCGGTTTTTGCACCAATGAAAGCACTGATGTCTCCGTTTGAATTTGAAGTATATCCTTGATTGCCGTAGTTTTGATATTGCTGATATGTATTTTGCTGTGAAACATATCCGTATGGATTGGCATTATTGCTACCGGATGGCGTAAAATGAGGTGGGGTACTTGGTGCCGGTGTATTAAGTTGATTTCCGCATTTACTGCAAAATGAACTGCTTGCTTGATTTTGTGCTCCGCACCGTGTACAGTAAACAACATTTTGGCTTGGTGCACTATCTTCATAAGTGATTTCAGAGGATGTCACTGTAGTTTGAGAGCCATCTGGCGACTTGATTGTGCCAAGACAACCGAAAGTTGTACACCCTTGATTATCAACCCAGCATTCCTTATGATGCGGCATATCGCAGGTGCTGCATACAACAATTTCATCTCCTTCCTTGAACTCAGCTTTGCAGTAAGGACAAATTTTGCCTACATACTCATTCATTGTTTGACGCTCCTTTGTCAGTGGTAATTTCCGAAGTAGGTTCTTCACTCTCTTGTTTTTCTGTCGAGGGCTGTGAATCTACTTCTTCTTGCTGACCTTTTTTATCTTCTGTTTGCTCGTCGCCGCTTTTTTTCTCGGTTTCTTCTTTTTCATCGGCCTTTTCGTCACCTATACTATCGGTGGCTTTTGTGAGATTGGCGATTTCATTTTGAAGTGCCGCAATTTGTTGTTGCATATATGAGAGACTTTGATTCGCAGATGCGGTAAGTGTTTTTTGCTGGCTTTCCAATGCATTGATCCTACCGCTGAAGCTGATACATACAAACACTAAAATTACTATTGCGGCAGACAATACACCGATAATCACTTTTGTATATAGCGAAGACGAAGTCGCAACAGCTTCTTCCGACTCTTCTTTTTCATCATTTACGGTAATTTTAGTTCCTGTCTTATCAAACACATAGAATCCTTTGCAGCGTTCGATTTTTTCGTTAATCCAAAAATAGAATCCCTCTATCTGTTGAATGGGATCTACGACATAAGCAATTTGATTTGCTTCGCTGAAGAAATTTTGCTGAATAAACTTGTCATATTCTGAAAGAAAAATTCCGAAATTCGGATGCGTGTGTATCCAACCGAGTATTTTCAAATCGGGATACTTTTTATCAGCTTCCTTATGGATGTATTCCCAAGTCTCATGTGTAAATTTGAGCGTCGTCGGGGTACCTTCGCTGAATTTCGCTTCAATAAAGGCATAGATTACAATGTTTGTCTTGCCGAATTCCTCAATTACCTTTCCGAGTAATACTCCGCCGCTTTCGTTGGTTGTTTTATCTTTCGTAAAACGGTGGATTTCTTTATAGGCACTTTGTGAAATATAGATATTTTTATCTTCTTCAACATGCTCACCAAAGGGGACTATGTTTTGAGGAAGTGCATCTTCAAATTGAGGCACATAACTTTTTTCCGTCTTCTTTTTGACTGCTTTTTTCTTTGCCATTTTTATCACTCCAAAATATCAATATCAAAATCCGTGCGTTCCGAAGGATCGATTTTAGTGTCGAGATTTTTCCTTTTTTGAAACACAAGAATAATTATTAAAACTATGTTCAGTGCTACTGAAAGTGCTAAACCACCGTATAGCACATAGATTTCTAATTTGTTAGTTTTTTCCGGCTCCACAGGTGTATCGGCATTTGGAGAATCGTTTTCCGTTTCCGGAACAGTGATTTCTCCGGAAACATTTCCGTTTTCATCTGTATCTATTTTTTCGCCTGAAAGGTAATTGATAACGGTTTCAATGGGAATAGCCAAACCGATTCCTTCGCTATTGGATATTTTGTAAGAATTAACTCCGATAACTTTCCCGTCATCATTAAGAAGCGGACCTCCGCTATTTCCGGTATTAATTGCTGCATCGGTTTGAATGAAAGACTGCGAGCCGACTTTTCTTTCTTTTGATGAAATAACGCCTTTTGTCAGCGTATAGGACAAACTGTTCGGAGCACCGATTGCATAAACATCGTCGCCTGAATTAAGTTCAGATAATCCGGCTGTTTGCAGTGGTGTAAATTTTATTTCACTTGTTGCCAAAACAGCAATATCAATAGTTGTGTCCATAGCAACAACAAAAGCTTTATATTTTTTGCCGGTGTATGTCGCTATCTGTGTGTTTTGCTTATTCGATATGACATGTGCATTTGTAATAATGCAGTTTTC
>JAZLFH010000056.1:0-11464 GCA_045615705.1 Clostridia bacterium | reverse complement strand
TACCGGTAATCCATGCACATTCAAGTGCTTGAAGACCGAAATCACCGTATGTTACGGTATTGCCACGCAATGCCTTACCCTTCATTCTGCCACGGAACTGCTTTCTGTGTTTTACTCTTTTGGGCATTAACATTATTTACGTCCTCCTTCCTTAGGAGCTCTTTTGCTCTCGGAAAGAACTTCACCCTTATAAATCCAAACTTTGCAACCGATTTTTCCGTATGTGGTGTTTGCCTCGGAAAAACCATAATCAATATCGGCTCTTAAAGTTTGAAGAGGAATAGTTCCCTCGTGATACTGCTCTGCACGAGCAATTTCAGCACCGCCGAGACGACCGCTGCAGCAGGTTTTGATACCCTTTGCACCCATCTTCATGCTACGGCTTATAGCACCTTTCATAGCACGACGGAAAGAAATTCTTCTTTCAAGCTGACCTGCAATGTCATCAGCAACGAGTTGAGCATTAAGTGCAGGTGCTTTTACTTCTGCAATGTTTACAAACACATTTTCTGCCTTGCGTCCTGTAACCTTTGCAATTTCATTCTTAATTTTTTCGATTTCTTCACCCTTCTTACCGATTATGAAACCGGGCTTTGCTGTGTGGATGAATAATCTGATTTTGTTTGCTGTTTTTTCAATCTCAATTTTAGAAACACTTGAACCTGCAAGCCTTTTGTTGAGATACTTTCTGATCTTTTGATCCTCAACAAGATTGTCTCCGAAATTGTGATCTTCGGCGTACCAACGTGAGTCCCAATCTTTGATAACGCCTACTCTAAGTCCGTGCGGATTAACTTTCTGACCCATTTAGTTCGCCTCCCTTACTCTTTCTCTTTTACTACTATTGTTATATGACTTGTTCTTTTCAAAATGCGGAATGCTCTTCCCTGTGCTCTCGGACGGATACGCTTTAAGGTAGGACCCTCGTTTGCGTAAATTTCCGAAATATAAAGGTTATCGGCTGAAAGACCAAAGTTATTTTGAGCATTTGCCACTGCACTGTCTAAAAGTTTAATAAGAAGTTCTGATGCAGCTTTTGGTGTATTTTTGAGGATACCCATGGCAACTCCGACATCTTTTTTCCTGATAAGGTCATTAACAATGTTGACTTTTCTGGGCGAGATGCGTGCATAACGCAAAATCGCTCTTGCTTCTTTGTTAGTCTCCACTTTTATATCCTCCTTACTTTCCTGCACTTTTAGCATCCTTATGACCACGGTAGGTTCTGGTAGGAGCAAACTCGCCGAGTTTATGTCCGACCATATCCTCTGTTACATATACCGGAACATGCTTTCTTCCATCATGAACGGCAATTGTATGTCCTGTCATATCGGGAAATATTGTAGAACTGCGAGACCAAGTTTTAAGAACTCTCTTTTCGCCCGCCTCGTTCATAGCCTTTACTCTTGCCAAAAGTTTAGGTTCCACATACGGACCTTTTTTAACTGAACGACTCATAATTTCATTCCTTTCTTACAAGAGATTATTTCTGATTGCGACCTTTAACGATAAACTTGTTGCTCTGTTTCTTATGTTTGCGTGTCTTATAACCGAGAGCAGGTTTACCCCAAGGAGTAACGGGGCTCGGAAGACCGATAGGTGATTTTCCTTCACCACCGCCGTGCGGATGGTCATTCGGGTTCATAACAACACCACGGACCGTAGGACGCCAACCCATATGTCTCTTACGCCCTGCTTTACCGATGGAGATGTTTTCATGTTCCAAATTACCAACCTGACCGATAGTTGCTTTGCAATCTACTCTAATCATTCTGACTTCGCCGGATGGAAGACGAACCTGTGCATACTTATCTTCTTTTGCCATAAGCTGAGCACTGTTTCCGGCACTTCTTACAAGCTGACCACCCTTACCCGGTGCAATTTCAATGTTGTGAATAATTGTACCGACAGGTATTTGTGCGATTGGAAGAGTGTTACCCGGGCGGATATCCGCATTTTCGGAAGAAACAATAGCATCTCCGACTTTAAGTCCGTAAGGAGCGATGATATATTTTTTCTCTCCGTCCTCGTACTCAACAAGTGCAATATTAGCACTTCTGTTAGGATCGTATTCAATTGCGATAACCTTTGCACTGACATCAAGTTTGTTACGCTTGAAGTCTATTACTCTGTACTTACGCTTTACACCGCCACCACGATGACGAACGGTAATTCTGCCGTAAGAGTTTCTTCCTGCATGGTTTTTAAGGGGCTCCAACAAGGAGCGTTCAGGCGTAGTTTTTGTGATTTCCTCAAATGTGGAAACAGTCATAAATCTACGCGCCGGTGAAGTAGGTTTATACTTCTTGATAGGCATTTTTCTTCACTCCTTCTTAGATTAATCCATCAAAGAACTCAATGGTCTTGCTGTTTTGAGTAATCTTAACTACTGCCTTCTTGTATGAAGGACGGCGACCCATATTTGCACCCATTCTTTTAAGTTTACCGAATACATTAATTGTCTTAACGGATTCAACATCAACACCGAAGATTTCTTCTATTGCTTTTTTGATTTCTACTTTGTTTGCTCTCTTATCCACCTCAAAGGTGTATTTTCTGTCAGCAAGCTGATCCATGGAATGTTCTGTGATAATCGGCTTTTTAATGATTTCATATGCTGTCATTATGCATACACCTCCTCGAGTTTTTCAACTGCATCTTTTGCAATTATAAACTTGTCGTGGTTAAGAATCTCGTAAACATTCATCATTCCAACGAATGTTGCACTTACGCCTTCAATATTTCTTGACGAAAGATAAATATTTTCGTTTTTATCCTTTGTTACGATAAGTGCTTTTTCATCAGCACCGAGTGCTTTAAGCATATCTGCTATTGTCTTGGTCTTAACTGCATCCATTTCGAGGCTGTCAATAACCATGATTTCATTTTGCGAAGCTTTTTCACTAAGTGCACTGATAAGTGCAAGTTTCTTTACCTTCTTGTTAAGGCTGTAAGAATAATCTCTCGGCTTAGGTCCAAGTGCCACGCCACCCTTAATCCACTGTGGAGCACGGGTGCTGCCTTGTCTTGCTCTGCCTGTTCCTTTCTGTCTGAAAGGTTTCTTGCCACCGCCTGTAACTTCGGTTCGTGTTTTGGTACTCTGTGTACCTTGTCTTTGATTTGCCAAGTAATTTACAACCGCTGAATGAAGAACGCCTTTATTTACTTCTGCACCAAACACGCTGTCCGAAAGGTTTACTTCGCCGATTGCACTACCCGACATATTGTATAATGTTGCCTTAGGCATACTAGCATCTCCTCTCCGTACGGCTTACGCCTTTACTGTATTTTTGATGGTAACAATTCCACCCTTAGGTCCGGGAACTGCACCTCTTATAAGGATAAGATTTTTTTCTGTATCAATCTTTGCAACGTCAAGGTTTTGAACCGTAACCTTTACATTACCCATATGACCCGGAAGTTTCTTACCTTTGAAAACACGAGACGGAGATGAGCAAGAACCCATTGAACCGGCATGTCTGTGAACAGGACCGGTACCGTGAGTTTCTTTAAGTCTGTGAGCTCCGAAACGCTTGATTACGCCTGCGTAACCTTTACCTTTGCTGATGCCCGAAACATCTACCTTTTCGCCCTCGGCGAAAACATCGCATTTGATTTCGTCCCCAACATTAAGAGCCGAAACATTTTCAAGACGAAATTCCTTTAAAACTTTTCTGAGGCTGACTCCGCCTTTCTTGAAGTGTCCTTGTAAAGGCTTTGATGTGTGCTTTTCGTTAACATCTCCAAAGCCAAGTTGAACTGCCTCATAACCATCAGTGTCAACACTTTTCTTCTGTACAACCGCACAGGGACCTGCTTCGATAACCGTAACAGGTATCACCTTACCGTCGGCGTTGAAAATCTGTGTCATACCGATTTTCTTTCCAATAATTGCCTTCTGCATTTTTTATCCTCCTTATAGGTTATTGGTTGACGCTTACGCCAACATTACCCAAAAACGCAAATTACTTATTTATAAGTTTTACTTCAATGCTTACACCTGCGGGAACATCAAGATGTCCGAGTGCTTCCATTGTCTTGGGGTTAGGATTGAGAATGTCAATCAATCTCTTGTGAGTTCTCTGTTCGAACTGCTCGCGGGAATCCTTATACTTGTGTACCGCGCGGAGAATTGTAACTATCTCCTTTTCTGTGGGTAACGGAATGGGACCTGATACGGTTGCTCCGGTTCTCTTGGCAGTATCTACTATCTTTTCAGCAGACTGATCAAGAAGAACATGGTCATAACCTTTTACCCTAATTCTGACCTTTTGTTTTGATGCCATAAATGTGCCTCCTAATAATTTTTTCTTGTGGAATATACGAACTGAAAAAATTACTGTACACTCGTCCGGGCGTTTCGTATTTGCCCAAACCAAAACCCGGATATACTCCGGGTACAAAGACAAAATCTTTTGACTTTATCTATCGTACAGTGACCGGCGCCCGATTTCATGAACCGGACAATCTCCATGGAAAAACCCAATCTTTTCTGATTGGCAACCTCCCACTTCATCGTATGTCATGCCACAGCCCTATAAATATACTACTAAAATTATATTATGTCAAGCATTTTTTTCTTTTTTCTTGCATTTTTTTCTTTTGTAGGCTATTATTAATTAAAAAGGAAGTATTTTTAGAATGAAAACATTCAAAATTAACAAAAATGATGCAAATCAAAGGCTTGACAAGTTCATTTTTAAAGCAATGCCGTCTTTTCCTAATTCACTTTTGCAAAAACTTATCAGGAAAAAAGATGTAAAGTTAAACGGAAAGCGTACGGAAGCAAAAACTATCCTTTGCGAAGGCGATGTAATTACTATATATATTAAGGAAGAAACTTTTTTTGAAAAAGAAAAGTTTTCTCCCGAAAAAGTTGATTTAAGCATTGTATATGAAGATGAAAATATAGTTGTAATTGATAAAAAGGCAGGCGTGATGTGTCAAAGCGACAAAACTCACTCAACGGGAACTCTTGCCGGGATGCTTAAAAGTTATCTTTTTGAAAAAGGTGTGTATAATCCCGAAAATGAGCAAAGTTTTGTTCCTGCTTTATGCAACAGGCTCGACACCAATACAGTTGGTCTGGTAATCGGAGCAAAAAACGCAATGGCACTTCGTGAAATGAATTACAGAATTAAAATGAGAGAAGTTCACAAATACTATCTTTGCAAAACTGAGGGTATTCCTCCAAAAGACGAAGACAGAATTGTATCTTTTATCACAAAAGATGATAAAAAAAATAAAAGCAAGATAACATCGCACGGCAAAGAGATAATAACAACCTACAAAGTATTAAAAAAAGAAAAAAATACTGCCACAGTTGAGATAGAACTTGAAACGGGGCGTTCACATCAGATAAGAGCACAAATGGCAAATATAGGTTGTCCTCTATTCGGTGATAAAAAATACGGCGCCAAAACTTCCGATGGACAGAAGTTATGCGCCTATAAACTAAAATTCACTATTTCAAAAGATTCTTTTCTTTCATATCTTAATGACAAAGAAATACTTTCAAATCAAACTCTTTAAATTATCAATTTCTTTTAATGACCGCTCGGCAATAGCCATGTAGCGGTCTTTTTTGTTTTTAATTCGTTCGTTCAGCGGTTCCACTATCCCAAAATTGGCATTCATCGGCTGAAAATGTGATGCACTTCCTTTTGAAATATAAAACGAAAGTGCTCCCAAAACTGTTGTTGCAGGAAATACTATGCTTTTTTCACCCAAAAGGTTTCGTGCTATATTTATTCCGGCACACATTCCCGATGCACAAGACTCTACATATCCTTCAACACCCGTAATTTGTCCCGCAAAAAATATATTTTTGTCAGAAATCAGCGAATAATCTTCATTTAAAAGCCCGGGCGAATTTATGTATGTATTTCTGTGCATAACTCCATAACGCAAAAAATTAGCATTTTTAAGACCCGGAATCATTGAAAACACCCTTTTTTGTTCCGAGAACTTTAAATTTGTTTGAAATCCCACAATATTATACATACTCGCATCGGTATTATCTTGGCGAAGTTGAATGACGGCGTATGGTTCTTTTCCCGTTTTCGGGTCCGGAAGTCCTTTGGGCTTTAAAGGACCGTACCTTAAAGTATCCACACCTCTTTTTGCCATAACCTCTATGGGCATACAGCCTTCAAAGACTTCCACTTTATCTATGTCATGATGTATCGGAGCGGTTTTTGCATTTATAAGTGCATCGTAAAATGCAAGGTACTCTTCTTTATTCATCGGACAATTAATATAATCTGCCTCGCCTTTTCCGTAGCGTGCTGCACGGTAAACCAAATCAAAATCTATTGACTCCGTTTCAACAATAGGTGCTGCCGCATCGAAAAAATACAAGTACTTATCTCCGAGTATCCTTTTTATTTCTTCAATAAGTACCGGATGTGTCAACGGACCTGTCGCAATAATTGTAGGAACATTCTCCTCAATCTTGCTTACGGTTTTGGAAATCAGTGTTATGTTTGCATCATTTCTGATTTTTTCACTGACGCATCTTGCAAACTCATCTCTGTCAACCGCAAGTGCCGCTCCGGCGGGGACTTTTGTTTTATCCGCACAAGACATTACAAGAGAGCCGATCTTTCGCATTTCTTCTTTTAAAAGTCCGCACGCATTATCTATTGCATTTGATTTTAGTGAATTTGAGCAAACCAACTCGCACAAGTCATTGCTGTGATGTGCATCGCTTTTTTCATTCGGCTTCATTTCAAAGAGATTTACATGAATTCCTCTTTTGGAAACCTGATATGCTGCCTCACAGCCCGCAAGTCCCGCTCCTATAATACTTACTTCTTTCATTTGTCTGTATTACTGTTCTCACACTCAGGATTTATGCACACATTTTTCATGCCTTTTTTTGTATATTTCTTCGTGAGTATTCCGCCACATTTTTCACAAGGTGTTTTAAGCGGTTCGTCCCAAATGATTATATCGCATTTCGGTGCAAACTCGCAGTTATAATACTTTTTGCCCTTTTTACTCTTTCTTGCGACAATTCTGCCGCCACATTTAGGACATTTTACTCCCGTATCTTGTAAAATCGGCTTTGCATTCTTACATTCGGGATAACCCGGGCAAGCCAAGAACTTCCCGAATCTTCCCATTTTAATAACCATATTTCTTCCGCAGAGTTCACAGATTTCGTCAGTTTCTTCGTCTTTGATTTCAACCTTTTCGATTTTTTTGTCTGCTTCTTTTAAAGTTTCCATAAACGGATTATAAAAATCAGAAATAAGTTTTGTCCATTCAACACTGCCCTCTTCTACATCATCAAGTTGTTTCTCCATATTGGCGGTAAATTCAACATTGACGATATCTTTGAAGCAATCTTTCATAAGGTCGGTTACAACCTCTCCGAGTTCTGTCGGTTTAAGCATCTTTTTTTCTCTTGCAACATATTCTCTTGCTAAGATTGTGCTTATAGTCGGAGCATAGGTGCTGGGTCTTCCAATGCCGTTTTCTTCCATAGTCTTAATAAGCGAAGCTTCTGTATATCTTGACGGTGGTTCCGTAAAATGTTGTTCGCTGTTTACATCCAAAACTTTGAGTTTTTGATTTTTTTCAAGTTTAGGGAAAGTCTTACTTACCTTTTCTTTTCCCTCATCACTGCCCTCAACATACGCCGCCAAGCATCCGTTAAACTTTATTGCAGAAAGAGATGCTTTAAACACTGCTCCGTTTGCATCAACATCAATCCCGAGTGTACTGTATACAGCATTTGTCATTTGGCTTGCAACAAATCTTTCCCAAATGAGTTTATAGAGTTTATAAAGGTCTGCCGTAAGCGTTTCTTTTACCATAGAAGGAAGTATTGTAACATCAGACGGTCTTATTGCCTCGTGAGCATCTTGGGCATCACGATTACTCTTGTAAAATCGTGGTTTTTCCGGAAGATATTCATTTCCGTACTTTTCGGTTATAAGTTTTCTCGCCTGTGCCTGCGCCTCCGGTGCCACTCTTTGTGAGTCCGTTCTCATATAGGTAATAAGACCCATACTTCCTCTTGAAGGAACTGTAACACCCTCATAAAGAGTTTGCGCTGCCGACATTGTTCTTTTTGCGGTAAAGCCTAATTTTCTGCTTGCTTCCTGTTGAAGTGTACTTGTTGTAAACGGAGGTGCCGGAGATTTTTGCTTTGTTCCTTCACGAATATCCGTTACCACATAATTTCCGTCTGCAATCGTAGATAAAACCGCATCCGTTTCTTCTTTGGAATTCAATTCTTTAGACTTTCCGTTCATACCGTAAAATCTTGCTTCAAACTTATTTTTACCCTTTTCATCGCACAACTCTGCAGTAATGCTCCAATACTCTTTCGGGTCAAACGCCTCTATTTCGTGTTCTCTGTCAACAATAAGTCTTGTTGCAACAGATTGCACTCTGCCTGCACTAAGACCTTTTCTGACTTTTCTCCAAAGGAGAGGGCTAATCTTGTAACCGACAATTCTGTCAAGAACACGGCGTGCCTGTTGAGCATCAACAAGATCCATATTTATGGTGCGGGCTTCTTTGAGTGATGCTGTTACCGCACTTTTTGTTACTTCGTTAAATGTAATACGGCACTTTTCGTTTTCATCTATTGCCAAAAGTTGTGCCAAATGCCAACTGATTGCTTCTCCCTCACGATCAGGGTCAGTCGCAAGATAAACTTTATCTGCATTTTTTGCATCTTTTTTGAGTTTGGTTAAAAGTTCGCCCTTGCCTCTGATTGTAATATATTTTGGTTCAAATCCATTTTCGATATCAACACCCAAACTACTCTTTGGAAGGTCTCTCATGTGTCCCATAGATGCAGTTACCGTATATGAACTGCCAAGATATTTATTTATGGTTTTGGCCTTAGCCGGAGATTCTACTATAACAAGATATTTTGCCATATAGTCTGCTCCTTTCAACATTATTTTAGTTTATATTTATTACCAAAGCACTTTATTATTACTCCTCTTAACTCCAAAATATTCAGTTTGGCTAAAAGTTGTTTTACATTTGGAAGTCTGTCAATAATTTCGTCTTGGCTTAGTTTATCTCTGCCTATTACTTCCAGTATCGCCTTTTCATCATCTGTATAAAGAGATCGCTCTTTTATTTTTGCTTCGGTTTTTTCTTCTTTTTCATTATTTGTGCAGATTATTTTGATTTCATCATCTGTATGTTTGTCGGTTCCTTTTCTGAAAAAGTCGGGGCACTGCTCCAATAGTTCTTCCAAAATATCATCACTTGACAGTGCAAACTGTGCTCCGTTTCTTAAAAGGTCATTAGTACCCAAACTATTGTGGTCTGTAATTCTTCCGGGAACCGCAAATACGGTCTTTCCTTGGTCGGCACTCTGCCTTGCGGTAATTAATGCTCCGCTTTTTCTTCCTGCCTCAATTACAACACATACTTTTGAAAGTCCTGCCATAATTCGATTTCTAAACGGAAAATTACTTCCCGAAGGCGGTGTCCCCATGGGGAACTCTGAAATAACAGCACCATTTTTCATAATTTCACCAAAAAGGTGCGTATTGTCTTCCGGATAAAAAACATCTATCCCGCAGCCAAAAACCGCAATCGTCTTTCCCTTGACATTCAACGCTCCGCGGTGTGCCGCTGAATCAATCCCCAAGGCACCTCCCGCCACAATTCCTATCCCGCATTCTGCAAGTGCCGAAGAAAACTTCATCGAAATATCCATTCCGTAATTAGTACACTTTCTTGCACCTACGATTGTAACATTGACTTCGTTTTGAATAACGCTTCTGTTTCCTCTCAGATAGAAAAACGGCGGAGCAAACGGTACTTTTCTAAGTGAATCAGGATAGTCCTTATCTAAATAAGTTACTATTTCTATATCATTTGACTGAGCATAATAAAAATCTCTCTGTATTCTCTTTGCCGAATCCGAATTAATGTCAATACTTTTCTTGTCAAAATCCTTCCAATTACGGAAAAGTTCTTCAATCTTTTTTGTTTGCAGTCTTTCTTTGCCTGTCAGAATAGCCCAAAGAATTCTTTCGTCCATCATCTCATACCTTGTTTACTCTTAAATGTTCGTATATCATAATTCCGCCCGCAATGGTAACATTAAGACTTTCCGCATTCCCGAGCATCGGAATATACACAAGTTCATCCGAAAGTGATTTTATTTCATCACTTGCACCGTTACCCTCGTTACCAAGTACAACAGCAGTGGAGCCCAAAAGCGGTTTTTCGTAAATGTTTCGTCCGCCATCAAGACTTCCCGTAACGATTTTTACCCCGTTTTTTTTCAAAAACTTAACTGCAGTTTTAACATCTGCGTTTGTAACAATAGGAATAGAAAAAATGCTTGACATAGTGCTTCTTACCGTTTTCGGATTGTAAATATCCGCCGAGCCTTTTGTAAGAATAACTCCGCTGCAACCTGCACTGTCCGCAGTTCTGATAATAGTTCCGACATTTCCCGGGTCTTGTACATTTTCGCACAAAACCACGCAAGAGTTATTTTCAATTTTAATGTCTTCAAGCGAGTAGTTCATTTCCTCGCACACAGCAATAATTCCCTGTGGCGTAACAGTTTCACTTATGCTTGAAAATTCTCTTTTTGAAAGTTTGTAAGTTAAAATTCCTGTCTTTGGAATGCAATCACAATCCTCACTTGCAATTATGTATTTAATCTTTGCTTGATTTTTAATTGCATCACGAACAGCACGCTCCCCTTCAACTATAAAAAGTCCGGACTTTTCACGACCTTTTTTGAATGACAGCGATTTAACCTGACGAATAGTTTTATTTGGTCCACCTATTATTAGCGACATAATTCTTTCCCTTTTAAATGGCTAAAAAGAGGACAACCTTGTCCTCTTTTTCAGTACTATAAATTTGCTTTTGCAGTTTCAACAAGTTTTGCAAATGCCTGAGGATCGTTAATTGCGATCTCTGAAAGCATTTTTCTGTTGATATCAACATTTGCTTTTTTAAGTCCGTTCATGAATCTTGAATAATTCATGCCGTTGAGTTTTGCCGCAGCACTGATTCTTGTAATCCAAAGTTTGCGGAAATCTCTCTTTTTATGTTTTCTGCCTGTGTAAGAATATGCCAAAGACTTCATAACTGCCTGATTGGCAACTCTGTAAAGTTTTGATTTTGAGCCACGGTAACCCTTGGCTAACTTTAATATTTTTTTATGTCTTTTTCTTGTGTTAAGTGCACCCTTTATACGAGCCATAGCACAGTCCTCCTTAATTTAAACTTATTTGTACGGGATGAGTTTCTTGATAACCTTTGCATTCGGAACGGATGCATAAGCTCTCTTTCTGAGACGTCTCTTTCTCTTCGTATCCTTCTTGTTCAAAATGTGGCTTTTGAACGCTTTCGACCTTTTTACCTTGCCCGACTTTGTAAGTCCAAAACGCTTTGCTGCGGCTCTGTGAGTCTTTATTTTAGGCATCTGGTATCTCTCCTCTCATTTTTTACAATAATA
>JAZLFH010000055.1:0-11735 GCA_045615705.1 Clostridia bacterium | reverse complement strand
TATGTTATTTCCGAGGGAATAACCGGTTCTCCTATCTTTTGGCACATCTCTTTAAAGAGTTCTCTGTCCTCGGCTCTTTCGATACTTTCGCTCGATGTTCCCAAAAGTTTTACTCCGCACTCTTTTAAAACACCCTTCTTTTCAAGTTGCATTGCGAGATTAAGCCCTGTTTGTCCCCCGATTCCCGGAACAATGGCATCAGGTCTTTCATAGCGAAGAATTTTTGCTATGTATTCAAGTGTCAAAGGCTCCATATATACCTTATCCGCAATTTGTGTGTCCGTCATAATAGTAGCAGGGTTTGAGTTGCACAAAATTACTTCATACCCTTCCTCTTTAAGTGCAAGACAAGCCTGCGTTCCTGCGTAATCAAATTCAGCTGCCTGTCCGATTACGATAGGACCCGAACCAATAATCAGTACCTTTTTGATGTCTGTTCTCTTTGACATAATATACCCTCCATTATCTTTTATATACTACTTTTCCTCTGCTGTAAGTTAAGACGCATTCCCCAAAAACCGTTTTTCCTTCAAAAGGCGTTGATTTTCCTTTTGAAAGAAAATTTTTTGTGTCTATCTCATAGTTGCTGTTTAAGTCCCAAAGTGAAAATCCGTCTTTGTCATCTATTTTAAATCGCTTTTTGGGATTTGTGCTTAAAAGTTCTGTTAATTTTTCAATTGAAATTACATCTTTTTTTACAAGTTCTGTGTAAAGCAGCGGGAAAGCCACTTCAAGTCCGACTATTCCGAACGGGCTTTTTTCAAGCCCTCGTGATTTTTCTTCCGGCGAGTGCGGTGCATGGTCGGTTGCAATCATATCTATCGTGCCGTCTTTTATTCCCTCTATAAGAGCAAGTCTGTCCTCTAAACTTCTGATTGGCGGATTCATCTTAAATCTTCCGTCTTCCTGTAAATCGCTTTCGTCAAGCAAAAGGTAATGCGGAGCAGTTTCGCAAGTAATATCTATTCCGTCTTTTTTTGCCTTTCGGATTATATCCACGCTTTCTTTACATGAGATATGGCAGACATGATATTTACAACCGATTTCTTTAACCAACTCTATATCTCTTTTTATTTGCAGCCATTCACTTTTTGAACAAATACCCTTGTGAATATGCTCTTTGGCATATTCCCCGTCATGAATGTATCCGCCGTTTAAAAGTGAATTAACCTCGCAATGTGCTGCAATGATTTTATCCAGTTGTTTTGCTTTTGTCATTGCTTCTCTCATAATATCATCATTTTGTACTCCTCTGCCGTCATCCGAAAAAGCAACAACATAATCTTCCATCTCGTCCATCTTTGAAAGTTCTTTTCCCATTTCCCCCATAGTTATTGTTCCGTAGGGAATAACATTTATTACAGCATCACTTTTTATTATATCAAGTTGTATTTTTAAATTTTCCATACTGTCCGGGGTCGGATTTGTGTTCGGCATGGTCAAAACTGTTGTATATCCGCCTCGGGAAGCACTTTGACTTCCTGTTTTTATTGTTTCTTTGTAAAAAAAACCCGGTTCACGAAAATGCACATGCACATCGCAAAAACCGGGGAATAAAGCCAAGCCCGTTTTGTTAAAACAGGAAATTTCGGTATCTGATAACGCTTTTTCAATAACTTTATCAAGTTCGGTATTAACATTAACTCTTTTAATATCTTGCATTCTATTCACCATAAAAAAATCTTGCCTATCGGCAAGATACTACGCAAAAGCATACAAAAACACCATTTACAATAAAATCTTACCAATATCAAAGTATTGATTTAAAAATTTTACTGTATTATAACATATATATTTTTATTTGTCAATGGAATTTGTGTATGAAGTTTATTTTTCTTTTTTTGTGTATTAATTGACATATCAGAAATTTTAATATAAAATTAATTGGTGTGGAGATGATGTAATTGTTAAAACGAAATGATGTTGATATGGCTCAGGGCGGTATATTGAAAAGCATCGTGCTTTTTGCTCTTCCGCTTCTTGCAGGAAATCTTTTTCAACAACTCTATAATATGGTTGACACTTGGGTCATCGGCCATTCAGGTGAAAACGGTGCCTATGCGGCGGTTGGAAGTGTTGGTCCTATAATGAATATTCTTATAGGTTCATTTTTGGGACTGTCAAGCGGTGTAAATGTTGTAATCGCTCAATACTATGGAGCAAAAGACTATAAAAAAGTAGAAAAGGCTGTTCATACATCAATTTCAATTACTCTTATTTTAGCTGTGATTTTTACAATATTAGGTGTCTGCATGACACCGTTTATGCTCAATCTAATGCTAAAAAACGAAGGTAGTAACGGTGCTATTTACCCATTTGCAAAGACATATCTTACCATATACTTTTCAGGCGTATCGGGTCTTATGATATATAATATGGGTGCCGGCATTCTCCGTGCGGTAGGTGATTCAAAAAATCCGTTTCGTTTTCTTTTAGTTTCTGCAATAATTAACACGGTACTTGATGTAATATTTGTTTTTAAACTTCACATGGGCGTTGCCGGTGTTGCAATAGCGACAATAATTGCACAGTTTGTTTCTGCTATCATTACACTCTTTGTACTCATAAACACTCCATCATGTATTCGCCTTAGTTTTAAAAAGTTATGCATTGATAAAGAGATTTTAAAACGGATATTTAAAATAGGTATTCCTGCCGCACTTCAAATGGCAATTACGGCGTTTTCAAATGTTTTTGTTCAGTCCTATATCGCAAATGTAAATGCGGACAGAACATTCTGTTTAGGCGGTTGGACTACATATTCAAAGGTTGACCAGTTTATCTTTTTACCCTTGCAATCAATAGCATTGTCAGCTACTACATTTGTCGGTCAAAATTTCGGAATGGGTAGCAAGGAAAGGGCAAAACGAGGTACTTATGCAGCATATTTATTAGCCACTTGTACAACAATAATTATAATATGTGTTGTCATGATTTTTGCTCCCTCCATTGCCAAGGTGTTTAATGCAGACAAAGATGTTGTTTCGTACGCCTCACTTCTTCTTAGATTGCTTACTCCGTTCTACCTTCTTTGTTGTGTCAATCAAGTCTTTACTGCATCTCTGAGAGGTCTTGGAAACAGTAGTGCACCAATGATTATTATGCTCACATCGTTTGTTGTTTGCAGACAGATTTATCTTTTTATAACAACTCACTTTTTTTCTAACGAAATCGTACCGGTTGCCATGAGTTATCCGGTCGGTTGGTTTATTTGTGCCGTGTCAACACTTATATATTACCACAATTACAACAAGAAAATATAATTAGCAAATCTGAGAAATATGCATACTATACTTTTAAGGAAGTGTTTACTTGATATACAATAATATTTTAGATGCAATGGGACGCACTCCCCTTGTTAAACTCAATCATTTAACAAATGAAAACGATGCTGATGTTTTTGTTAAATTTGAAGCACTTAATGTCGGCGGTTCAATAAAAACCCGCACGGCTTACAATATGATTTTAAATGCAGAAAAAAATGGTCTTATAAACAAAGACAGTATCATAGTTGAACCAACAAGCGGGAATCAAGGAATCGGTCTTGCACTTGTCGGTGCCGTAAAAGGATACAAAACGATAATCATTATGCCCGATTCCGTCAGTGAAGAGCGTCGTAAAATCGTAAAATTATACGGTGCCGAAGTAATTGAAATTCATGATGATGGAAACATTGGCGAATGTATTGACAATTGCTTAAAGAAGGCTGCACAGCTTAAAAAAGATAACCCTAATGTGTATATTCCGCAACAGTTTGAAAATCCGGATAACCCTCTTGCTCACAAAATGAGTACCGCACTTGAAATACTTTCGGATATTGATGGTAAAATTGACGGCTTTTGTTCAGGAGTCGGAACTGGCGGGACGATTTCAGGAATCGGGGAAGTTTTAAAAGAGCATAACCCCGATATTCTGATATGGGCTGCGGAGCCTCAAAACGCAGCCATTTTAGCCGGCGGAAATGTAGGAACTCATCTCCAAATGGGCATAGGTGATGGTCTTATTCCAAAAAATCTTAACTCAAAAATCTATTCCGACATAAATATCGTAAGTGATGAAGAAGCACTTACAATTTCACGCCGTTTGGCGAGTGAGGAAGGACTTTTATGCGGTATTTCAAGCGGTTCAAATGTTGCTACGGCTCTTAAAATGGCAAAAGTTTTGGGGAAAGGTAAAAAAGTTGTTACGATACTTCCCGACACAGGCGAAAGATATTTTTCTACACCGCTTTTTGAATATTAAAATACATTTATTAATTTATATAACTTTTTTGAATTTTTCTGATAGAAAAAGGGGTGTCGCATTTTGCGACACCCCTTTTGGGCCGGAAGCAAAACAGTGCATTTTGAAACAGCCCCATTCTTTATTAATATTCGGTAGGCAATTTTTTCCCTGTAAATATGCATTTAAAGGTTATTCGTATTCTTTTAAGAAAACGAACTTGCAAAACTATATTCTTGCGTTCTTGACACGATTTGCAATTTTCACGATATGCATCATAATCACAATCGCAAGGTTGTAAATCAAGGTCATATTTCTTGTTTACACACGCTCGGCAAAGTCCTTCGTTTGGATTTATTCCATATTTAACAAATGAATAATAATCCCTCATAAAATTACCTTCTTTATTACCCTTTTAATCCCTATTTGCATTCCGGAAGGCTTGCTGCGGCGACTGACTGTCCTACTCGCCTTGATTTTTCGTCAGGAATATGTAATGTTACTTTTTTTGAAAGTTCACTAAACTCTGTATCCAAAACCTCTTGTGCTTTTTTCAGAATAATCGTTCCGCCCTCGCCTGAGGTTACTCTTCCCATAATGAGAATATGCTTAATATCATAGAATAATGAATAATATGCGATAGAATAGCCAAAATAAACGCCTATTGTTTGATAAATTTTAATTGCTCTTTCGTCATTTTTCTCCATTAATTCTTGGACAACCTTCAACTTTTCTGCCGGAGAAAGGTTTTCATCAAGTTCTATTCCCGCACTCGGACAAAGTTTAATTACAGAATCCTGAGAGAAATACTTAACACCGCATCCGTAATCGCCTGACCATTCATCAACTTCCGAGTCTTTCTCAAAATCAACGGGAACGAAAGCAAGTTCATTTAGCCAGCCTGTTATATTTCCTTCCCCATCGACATAACCGCCTGCTTCACTGGTACCCATTGCAATTCCCAAGACATTATTCTCATCAAGCGACATTGCTCCGCTAAGTGCCGTAACATCTCCGTCATTTGCCACTTCGATAGGAACATTTCCGAGTTCTTTTGCAATGTCGGTGTACATTCTCTTTATGGTTTTTTCAAAATCTTCGTCAGAAACCTTTATAAAGAGCGAACCAATCATCATTTTGTTATCAATAACAACACCCGCCGTACTTACACCGATTCCATCTACTCTCGGCATATACGATGCCGCTTTTTTCATTGCTTCCATTACACCGTCATAGTGGTATTGAGGGTTGGAATTCAGTTTCGGAAACCAAACTACTTCTTCGGAAAAAACGGTTTCTCCATCTATAACCGCACTTACCTTTCTGTCGCTGCCACCTGCATCAAATCCTATCCTACAACCGTTTAAGTGCCTTCCTACGCTTGAATTAGCCTCTACATCTTTGGGTGCATCTTCAAGTTTACGAGATTCTACTTCAAATTGATGTTCCAAAACTCTTGACATAAAGTTAACATCAAATTCTCTTGAACCTCCCTTTTGGTACATTTTTTTAATTTCTTCTGCTATCTTATCATCGCCGGAAACTATAATTTTGTAACCGCCTTTTGCCCAAAGAAGTGTTTTTAAAATACGCTCGACTATTGCGAGGTTTTCCTCAAAGTGTCCCTCTTTATATATATTTAGTCTGAAAGTTGAAGTATATTCATTGTTTCTGACAACGGCAAGTGCAATTTCTTTTCCGCCCTCTTTTGATACTTTTTCTTCAAAATCACGGAATACAACTGCCATTGGCTTAAACTTTTGGTCAAGAATCGGATCTACTTTCAAATTCATTAAAAAATCCTCCTATTTTTCGTATCTGATGTTGCCGCCGATAATTGTTTTTAATACATTAAAGTCCTTATCCATAATAACAATATCTGCATCTTTGCCTTCTTCAAGAGAGCCTTTTCTATTATCTTCTTTTACAACCTTGGCAGGATTGTAAGATGCCGCATTTACAGCATCACTTATCGAAAAATCGGTATGCTCAAAGAAATTTTTAACTGCCAAATTAAGTCTTAATACACTTCCTGCTATCGTGCCGTCTTGAAGTCTGCACTCAATTCCTTTAACATAAACCTTTTGTCCGCCGAGTTCACTTTCTCCATCACCCATTCCGCCTGCTCTCATACAGTCGGTGATAAGCACAAATTTATCTTTTTTAAGATTAGCGACAAGAGAATAAATTCCCGGATGAACATGAAAAGTATCTGCAATGATCTCACAACTTACCTTTGGTGAAGTAAGCACTGCCCCGACAACGCCGGGATCACGGTGTGCAAGCGGTGTCATAGCATTAAAAAGGTGTGTTGTATGACTCACGCCCGCTTCAACAGCTTTTTTGGTCTGTTCAAAGTTTGCACCCGTATGACCTATTGATACAACGACATCGGTTGTTTGGGTAATTTCTTTAATGTTTTTATAATCGTCATCCATTTCCGGGGCAAGCGTTATTGTTTTAATTATATCACTGTTTTTCTTGACAAATTCTGCATCAGGTTTTAATATGTGAGATTCTGCCTGAGCACCTTTTTTACTCGGATTAATGAATGGTCCTTCTGCGTGAACGCCTAAAATTTCCGCTCCTTTGAAGGAGTCTTTTTTACTCTCTTCTCTTGCAATTCTCGATGCTTCAAGTGATTTGTTAATTTCGTCCATGGAAACTGTCATAGTTGTCGGGCACCATGATGTAACGCCGTTTTTAATCATAGCTTCGCTCATTTTTATTATGCCTTCAACCGTACCATCGGAAACATCTTCATTAACATAACCGTGAATGTGTATATCGACAAGACCCGGGGTTACAAAGTTCCCGTTTGCATCAATTTTCTCAATTGTGTCATCTAAATCCTTTTCGTCTTTAAAAGCCACTATTTTTTTATCAAAAACTATTGCCTTGTTTTCAAGGACTCTGTCTTTTAAAACTATTTTTCCGTTTATTATTGCTTTCATATTATCCCTCTAATATTTCTTTTACTATTTTATTCATAGTATCCATATTATTCTCTATATCCTTAACCAAAGCAAACTGGTTTCTTGCTCTGTCAAGATTGTGGTTTTCTCTGTGAATTTTAAAATATGTATCTCCGTTTAAGTAATCTGCCAAAAATCTCATTCCCAACTCAAATGTGATGAGTTTTACGGAAAATACCAAAAGTTCTTTTTCCTTTTCGGTGAAAGTATCTTTCATTTCCTCTATAAAACCTTTTGAAAAAGCCTTGAAAAGTTCTAAATCTATATGTACTTTTGAAAGATCCGCTTCGTCTTCCTCGGCAGTTGATGCTCCAAATCTGAGTGCATCGCCAAAGTCGTACAAAAGTGAACCGGGCATTACGGTATCAAGGTCGATAACACATACTCCCTCGCCCGTTTTTTCGTCAATCATAATGTTATTTAATTTTGTATCATTGTGCGTTACTCTGATGGGAACCAAGCCTTCATGTATTGCATCTAAAATAACATCTGTGTCATTTTCTCTTGAAAGTGCAAACTCCACTTCGTCTTTTACCTGGCTGAGCCTTCCTAATTTGTCATTTTTAATTGCTTCTTTTAGTTGATTAAACCTATCCCTGGTATCATGAAAACGGGGGATTGTTTCGGTAAGTTTGTCCATCGGAAAATCCGAAAGCATCTTTTGAAACTTTCCGAAAGCTTTTGCGACATTGTAAAACCGGGACGGGTCTTCAACCACATCATAAGAAATTGCACCGGAAATGAACTTATATGCCCTGAAATAATCCTCGTCAGTGGCTTTGTAAAAAGGTTTTCCGTCAATAGTAGGGATAACGGTAAGCACTTCTCTTTCTGTGTCGCCACCTTCTTCTTCCACTTTTTTTCTGATATGCTCTGTTACTGCTACAATGTTTTCCATAACCGCTTCCGGATCTTTAAAAACATTGCTGTTTATCCTTTGAACTATGCACTTTGGGTCAGTATCAACCAAAAAAGTGTCATTAATATGTCCGTTTCCGTATGTATTAATATCTGTGGGAAAATTAAACTGTTTAAAGACCTCTTTAATATCGTAATTCATACTCTTTTTCCTCTCAATATACTGCACAAATTTTAACATATAATGCGGGTTTTGTCAAACAAATATTTTGCCATATTTTGCCATATTTCGTTATATAGTAGCTGCAATTACAGCCTTTATCGTATGCATACGGTTTTCAGCTTCGTCAAATACTATTGACTTGTCGCTTTCAAAGACTTCGTTTGTTACTTCTATTGAGTCAAGCCCATATTTCTCGTAAATACTCTTTCCTATTTCTGTATTCAAGTCGTGAAATGCAGGTAGGCAATGCATGAATCTGCATTGCTTTCCTGCATTTTCCATAATTTCTTTTGTAACCTTATACGGTGAAAGTGCTTTAATTCTTTCTTCCCAAACCTTTTCGGGTTCTCCCATCGAAACCCAAACATCAGTGTATATAACATCTGCATTTTTTGTTGCTTCTATCGGGTCTTCGATAAAAGAAAGTGTTGCCCCCGATTCTTTTGCAATGTTCATACATATATCAACCAGTTCTTTTTGCGGAAAGTATTCCTTCGGGGCACACACAACAAAATCAATTCCCATTTTCGCAGAACCTACCATAAGTGAGTTTCCCATATTGTATCTTGCATCGCCCATATATACGAGTTTTATGCCTTCAAGTTTTTTGAAATGCTCTTTAATAGTAAGAAAATCCGCTAAAATCTGTGTTGGATGGAATTCGTTGGTAAGTCCGTTCCAAACCGGTATCTTTGCATATTTGGAAAGTTCCTCCACTCTTTTTTGTTCAAAACCACGATACTCAATTCCGTCAAACATTCTGCCCAAAACTCTTGCGGTATCCGCAATACTTTCTTTTTTGCCTAACTGTGATGAATTAGGTTCGAGATAAACAGTATGTATTCCCAAATCGCTTGATGCAACTTCAAACGCACAGCGAGTTCTTGTGCTGGTTTTTTCAAAAATCAGTGCTATATTTTTACCTTCAAACTCTCTGTGCGATATACCTTTTTTCTTTTTTTCCTTATACTCACAAGAAAGGTCCAAAAGATACTCAATTTCCTCTTTTGTAAAATCCAAAAGTTTTAAAAAACTTTTTCCCTTTAAATTCATTTTCATCACCTTAATTGTATTATATCATATAATCTTTCCAAAATAAAGCATAATTTTTTCATCTTGTTAAACTTACTTTTATGTTTTTACAGGATTCTAAAGAAAAAAGACCTCGCAAAAAATCGTTTCTGCAAGGTCTTTTTTTAATTCAGTTTACTACTATAAGGTAATTAAACCTTTAACAATAAGCAATTATTTACTTACTTATTATCTTTAATAGCAGCCTGAGCTGCTGCAAGACGAGCAATCGGTACTCTGAACGGTGAGCAAGATACATAAGTAAGACCTGCTCTGTGGCAGAACTCAACCGATGAAGGATCTCCGCCGTGTTCACCGCAGATACCGAGTTTGATATCGGGGCGAGTCTGCTTACCGAGTTTTGCTGCCATCTCTACAAGTTTTCCAACACCTGTCTGGTCAAGTCTTGCAAACGGATCTGACTCATAAATCTTATTGTCATAATATGCTCCCAAGAACTTACCTGCATCATCACGAGAGAAACCAAATGTCATCTGTGTAAGGTCGTTTGTACCAAACGAGAAGAATTCCGCTTCTTTTGCAATCTCGTCAGCGGTAAGTGCCGCTCTCGGAATTTCAATCATGGTACCAACTTTGTAAGTAAGTTTTACGCCTGCATTTTTAATTTCTTCGTCAGCAGTTTCTACAACAACCTTCTTAACAAAAGCAAGTTCTTTAACTTCGCCTACAAGAGGAATCATAATCTCGGGAACAATGTTCCATTCAGGATGCTTTTTGTTCATATTGATTGCTGCTCTGATTACTGCGGTTGTCTGCATACGGGCAATTTCAGGATATGTTACTGCAAGACGGCAACCACGATGTCCCATCATTGGGTTGAACTCATGAAGGCTTGCAATAATTGCCTTTATATCATCAACACTCTTATTCTGTGCCTTTGCCAAATCTTTGATATCTTCCTCATCGGTAGGAACAAACTCATGAAGCGGCGGATCTAAGAAACGAATGTTAACACTTCTGCCTTCCATTGCTTCGTAAAGTTTTTCAAAGTCGCTCTGTTGCATTGGTTCAAGTTTATCAAGAGCCGCTTTTCTCTGTTCTACTGTATCGGAACAAATCATTTCACGAATTGCGGGAATTCTGTCAGGGTCAAAGAACATATGCTCTGTTCTGCAAAGTCCGATGCCTTCCGCTCCGAATTTTGCCGCCTGTTTCGCATCTGCGGGGGTATCTGCATTCGTTCTTACTTTAAGTGTGCGATACTTGTCCGCCCACTCCATAATTCTGCCGAATTCTCCGCCTATGCTTGCTTCTACCGTTGTGATAGCTTCGCCGTAAATGTTACCTGTGGAACCGTCAAGAGAAATCCAATCGCCCTCTTTATAAGTTCTGCCTGCAAGTTCAAATTTCTTGTTTTCTTCGTCCATTTTAATTTCGCCGCAACCGGATACGCAACAAGTACCCATACCACGAGCAACAACCGCTGCGTGAGATGTCATACCTCCACGAACAGTCAATATACCCTGTGCGTAGTGCATACCCTCGATATCTTCGGGAGAAGTTTCAAGACGAACCAAAACAACCTTTTCGCCTTTTTTACCTTGCTCTGTTGCATCCTCTGCCGTAAATACCACCTTACCGCATGCCGCACCGGGAGATGCTGCAAGTGCTGTTGCAACCGGAGTTGCCTTTTTAAGTGCCGAAGCATCAAACTGAGGATGTAAAAGTGCATCAAGTTGTTTAGGATCTATCATAAGCACTGCTTCTTTTTCGCTTATCATACCTTCGTCAACGAGGTCGCAAGCAATTTTAAGAGCAGCGGCAGCAGTTCTCTTTCCGTTTCTTGTCTGAAGCATATAAAGTTTCTTATCTTCAATAGTGAACTCCATATCCTGCATATCTCTGTAATGATTTTCAAGTTTTTCGCAAATCTTTACAAAATCGTTATATGCTTCTTCGGATACATCTTTAAGTTGGTCGATTGACTGAGGTGTTCTTACACCTGCAACAACATCTTCGCCCTGTGCGTTCATCAAGAACTCACCGAAAAGTTTCTTTTCGCCTGTTGCCGGATTTCTTGTAAATGCAACACCTGTACCGGATGTATCTCCCATATTACCGAATACCATTGCTTGTACATTAACCGCAGTTCCCCAAGAACCCGGGATATCGTTCATTCTTCTGTAATAGATAGCTCTTGGATTATTCCATGAACGGAATACCGCCTTAATCGCACCCATAAGCTGATCTTTTGGATCTACCGGGAATTCTTCCCCGATTTTATTCTTATACTCTGCCTTAAACTGTGATGCAAGTTCTTTAAGGTCATCTGCCGTAAGTTCTGTATCGTATTTAATGCCCTTCTTTTCTTTCATTGCATCTATGAGTTGTTCAAAGTACTTTTTACCGACTTCCATAACAACATC
>JAZLFH010000054.1:0-32764 GCA_045615705.1 Clostridia bacterium | reverse complement strand
TGTTTCTATAATCGTTGTGCAAACTAAAACATCTATATTTCCTTCTTGGAATTCCATCATGACTTTTTCAAGTGCCGATTCTCCCATTCTGCCGTGGGCATAGACTATGTTTCTGTCCGGAAGTTTTTCTTTAAGCCTTGCTGCAATCGAAGGAAGTGCCTTAATGTTATTGCAGAGATAATATACTTGACCTCCTCTTGAAAGTTCCCTCTCAATTGCATTAAGCACAACATCTTCGTTATATTCAATAACATAAGTTTGAACAGGGAATCTGTTTTCCGGAGGTGTTTGAATGAGGCTCATATCTCTGATTCCGACCATTGCCATATGAAGTGTTCTCGGTATTGGTGTAGCACTCAGCGTTAAAACATCAACATTTTTCTTGATTTCTTTAATTTTTTCTTTATGTGATACTCCAAATCGCTGTTCTTCGTCAACAATCAAAAGACCGAGTTTTTTAAATTTAACTTTATCACCTAAAAGTTTGTGAGTTCCCACCACTATGTCGCACTCACCTGTTTTTAGCATTTCAAGTGTCGTTTTGACTTCCTTTGGCGTACAAAACCGAGATAACATTTTAACTGTAACAGGAAAATTTTTCATCCTTTCCGCAAAGTTATTGTAGTGTTGTGAGGCAAGAACGGTTGTCGGAACCAAATAAGCAACCTGATATCCGTCAAGAACCGCTTTAAACGCTCCACGCATAGCAACTTCCGTCTTTCCAAATCCCACATCTCCGCACAAAAGTCTGTCCATCGGGCGTGTTTTTTCCATATCACGCTTAATTTCGTTGATACACTTTATTTGATCCTCAGTTTCTTCATATTCGAACTCATCTTCAAACTGCCTTTGCCATATTGAATCTTTTGAAAATGCGTGTCCTTCACTTTTTTCTCTTTCGGCATAGAGCGATATTAGTTTATCTGCAAAATCTTTTACCGACTCTTTTACCCGCCTTTTTACCCCTGACCATTCTGTGCCTCCGAGTTTACTGAGGCGAATGCTTTTTATTTCGCCGCCGATATACTTTGTAACATTTTCAAGCTGACCCACGGGGAGATACAAAAATTCTCCTCCGCGGTACTCTAATTTTATATAATCACGACTTACTTCGCTTACCGTAAGACGCACTATTCCCAAATATTTTCCTATGCCGTGTGTGTCGTGTACAACAAAATCGCCTACCGTTAAGTCGTCTATATCTCTTATTATGTTTTTCTTTGTCTTTCTTGTCTTTTTCTTAATTCTTCCTTGCAAAATATCCGAATCGCTGAGAAAGACTATTTTTTCAATCGGATATTCAAATCCCTTTTTTAAAACGCCTTCATAAACTGCGATTTCATCATTTGTAAAACTGTCTCTTTCTTGTATTTTTGCTTTTATATCATTCTTATTTAACAGTTCTTCTATTCTCTTTGATTTTGACCGGTCGCCTCCGGCAATTGCAATTCTATAACCGTCATCTATCCATCTGTTAACATCTTCAAACAACAGTTCTGTATTACCGTTATATGAAGCATTTGTCTTTACCGTGATATTGTAAACTGCCTTCTCTTTGTAATCTTCCGCACTTCTGTTAATTGAAAAAATTCCTATCAGGCACCTTTTGAGTGCCTCTTTGAGCATATCTTCGTAAGAATTGATATACTTATCTTTCTTTTCCGATATTATGTTTTTCTCCAAAAGGTCCGATACAATCCGATAAACTTCTGTTTCTATCGTTTTTGCTCTTTCTTTTATTCGGGATGGCTCATCAAGGATTACCAAATCATCCTCCGCAATATAACTTAATATGCTTGCAGTTTCGTCTTCAAGTTTAGCAGGAATAATACTTATCTCTTTTATGTTTTTTTCGGACAACTGTGTTTCCGGATCAAATGTCCTTATGGAATCAACTTCATCGCCAAAGAGTTCTATTCTGACAGGATTAAACGAATTTATTGAAAATATATCCACAATACCGCCTCTCACTGAAAACTGACCCTTTGACTCTACTGTGTATTCTCTTGTGTAACCCATATCACAAAGCGTTGAAGAAAATTTTTCAATGTCAAGATTCTTTCCTACTTTTATTGATAAATCCTTAGAATTTATTTTATTTTTTTCCACGACAAAACGGAGAAAAGTGTCAACGGATACCACTCCTAACTTTTTCTCCTCAAAATTTTTAAGTGCAACTGTTTTATTATACTCTTCAGCATGTTGCGATGCTTCAACTTTATAAAAATTAAGTTCTCCCGGTGGTATATACACCGAATTACATAAAAAAAAGTTTATGTCATCATTTAGCCTCATTGCCTGAGATTCGCTGTTTGTAACAACAATTGCCCTTTTATTGGTTTTTTCGCAAAGCGTTGCTATAAGGTGTGCCTTTTGCGATTCGCAGACCCCGGTAACATTAAACGGATGCTTGCCGCTTTTTATTGCGGTAAGCATCTTTTTAACACTGTCAAGTTCTAAAAGAATATCACAAAGTTTATTTGTCATTATTTTTCGCCTTTTCGCCGTTAAACTTATTCATAGCGACATCAACTCCGCTTTTTATTAAAGTTTCCACTATGCTGTCCGTCTTTTTTACCGAGTCGGTCATAACTTTGTCGTCATCACTGCTGAAAGTTCCCAAAACAAAGTCCTTAACATCACCATCGGGATGCCCAACGCCAATTTTGACTCTCGTAATTTTATCTGTTTGTAACTGATATATGATAGACGCCATTCCTTTATGACCGCCATCGGACCCCTTTCCCCTGACACGAATTTTTCCTGTTTCAAGAGAAATGTCATCATATATTATAATGACATTTTCAATTGGTATTTTAAAATAACCGACTGCCTCACGAACACTTTCGCCACTTAGGTTCATATATGTTTGAGGTTTTAAAAGAAAGCACTTTTTACCGGCTATTTTTCCTTCTCCCAAAAGTCCCTTGAATTTAATTTTACTTACAGGGATATCATATACACTTGAAAGATAATCTATGCAAGTAAATCCTACATTGTGCCTTGTACATTCGTATTCTTTTCCGGGATTACCGAGTCCGACAATAAGGTACGCTTCGCCTTTATTTTCAGTTAAAAATTGTGCTGACCGAAATATCTTCATAAATTCTCTCAATCGCCTCTGCAAAAACCTCAGCAGTGGATATTACTTTAAACTTCGGAGACTGTTTTTCCTCAGAAAGAGGAATTGTATCCAAAACCACCAATTCCTTTATCGGTGAGTTGTTAAGTCTTTCAATGGCGGGACCTGACAAAACAGGGTGTGTGCAACACGCATAAACTTCTGTTGCACCGTTTTCCACGAGTGCATTTGCAGCATTTGTAATACTTCCTGCCGTGTCAATCATATCATCTACCAAGATTGCCCTCTTACCTTTGACATCGCCGATTATGTTCATTACTTCGCAAACATTTGGTTTGGGTCTTCTTTTATCAATAATTGCTATCGGAGCATTTACTCTCTGAGCAAAATTTCTTGCTCTTGTAACGCTTCCAAAATCGGGGGAAACTATTACTAAATCACTTGTATCTTCAAATTTTTCAGCAAAATACGGTGCTAAAAGCGGAACGCCTAATAAGTGGTCAACGGGCATATTGAAAAATCCCTGAATCTGCGGTGCATGAAGATCCATTGTCAACACTCTGTCTGCCCCTGCTGTTTCCAAAAGGTCTGCAACGAGTTTCGCACTGATCGGATCTCTCGCTTTTGCTTTTCTGTCCTGACGAGCATATCCGTAATACGGCATAACCGCAGTAATTCTTCCTGCAGAAGCACGCTTGCATGCATCAATCATAATCAAAAGTTCCATCAAGTTATCATTAACGGGTGCACAGGTTGACTGAATTATAAAAACATCGCTGCCTCTAACCGTTTCGTTAATGTTTGCGTAGATTTCCCCATCCGAGAAAACCCCCATTTTTGTATCTCCTACTTCGAGATTTAAATTTTTTGCAATGCCCTCTGCAAGTGCGTGGTGTGAATTTGCACTGAAAATTTTAATATTCTTTCCGTGTGCTATCATTAGTTATGTCCCCCTTATGTAATTTTACTAAAAAGCACTATTGTTTACATTAAACAACAAAATGTGCCATAATCTTCTTTTTCATTATAATGCTAACGAAACAAAAAGGCAAGCAAATTAATTGCCTGCCTTAAAATTCGTGAAATTATACAGAAACATTATCTTCTTCTTTTAAAGATTCTTCATATTTTGCAAGAATTTTTTCCTGAAGTAACTCTCGCATTGATGAAGTAATTGGGTGAGCAATGTCCTTATACTCGCCCTCTGCAGTCTTTCTGCTGGGCATTGCAATAAACATTTTCTCTTGTCCTTCAATGACTTTTATGTCGTGAATTACAAGAGCTGCATCAAATGTTACCGAGACGACTGCTTTCATCTTTCCTTCCGCATTAATTTTTCTAACTCTGATGTCGGTAATTTCCATTTTGCACACTCCTTTTGTATTGATGGACGCCCGTCCGAAAAGGTCAACTTTTTAAAAAATTTTCTTGACCTTTTTTATCTTTGGTTATATTATCATATAAGAAAATGTTTTTCAATAGTTTTTTCATTTTTAATAACTTTTTCACTAATAGGAGTGATTTTTTTGTACAATTTGACTACATTTGACCACTTAAAAGTACATTTTGTCGGCGTAGGCGGAGTAAGTATGAGCGGTTTGGCACTTATTTTGTCTTCAAAAGGATCTATTGTTTCCGGTTCCGACAAATCTGACAGTCCTGTTTTAAGAAAACTCAATAAAAGCGGTATTAAGACTTTTATAGGTCATGATGAAGCAAATGTTCATGACAGGCTTGACCTTTTAGTTTATTCTGCCGCCATTTCGCTTGATAATCCCGAGCTTGTAAAGGCTAACGAACTTTCCATTCCATGTATTGAAAGAGCGGAACTTCTCGGGCTTGTTATGAAAGATTATGAAATACCGATAGCCATTTCCGGAACCCACGGAAAAACAACAACAACCGGTATGATTACTGAGGTATTGCTTGATGCAGAACTTGATCCG
Organism: Clostridia bacterium; assembly: GCA_045615705.1. GTDB lineage: Bacteria > Bacillota > Clostridia > UMGS1883 > UMGS1883 > JAZLFH01. Next base: position 27,736 of record JAZLFH010000054.1, on the reverse strand, counting down.
ACAATAACGATCGGCGGCGACCTTCCTTCGATAAGAGGTAATGTCAGATTGGGCGAAAGTGATTATTTTGTTACGGAAGCATGCGAATATCATCGAAGTTTTCTGCACTTTTTCCCCCGTTTTTCAATAATATTGAATGTAGAAGAAGATCACCTTGACTATTACAAAGACATAGAGGATATTAAGTCCGCTTTTCGTGATTTTGCAGATTTGACCCCGGAAAACGGTTGTGTGGTTGTAAACGGAGATGATCAAAACATTGCTTCCGCCATTTCGGATTGTGAAAAGAATATAATCCGTGTCGGTTTTGGTGATAGTTGCGATTATGTTGCAAAATATCCCGTTAAGAACGAAAATCAATACTATTCATTCTCTATTTTTAAAAACGGTGAAAACATCGACAGAGTTTTGCTTTCTGTTCCGGGTTACCACAACATTTTAAACGCCCTTGCGGTTTTTGCGGTTTGCGACCAAATGGGAATAAGCCACGGTTCAATAGTGAGGGGACTTTCAAGATTTCGTGGTGTTAACCGCCGTTTTGAGAAAAAAGGCACATTTAACGATATTTTAGTTGTAGATGATTACGCTCACCATCCCACAGAAATTTCAACTACTTTAAAAATTGCCAAATCCATGACAAACGGCAAGGTGTGGTGCGTTTTCCAACCTCACACATACACAAGGACAAAGGCTCTGTTTGATGATTTTGTTACGACCTTTAACGATTCTAATGTAGAAGTTTTGATGTTAAACATCTATGCTGCAAGAGAAAAAGATACGGGTATTATTTCGGCAAGAGAACTTTCGGACGCAATAAATAATTCAACCTATGTAGAAACTCCCGAACGAGCAATTTCATATATAAAGCGGTACGCAGAACCGGGAGACATTGTTCTTACCGTTGGTGCCGGAGATGTTTATAAAGTTGGAGAAATGCTGCTTAAAGATTAAATATCACATTCTTTTCCTGCCACAATGTGGCAGGATTTTTTGTAATATTTATTAATTTTATGAAAATTTATAAAAAAATTGTTAAAAAAGTTTGACAAATAAAAAATATGTGCTATAATTGTTATCGTAATTAATCTGTAATTTTTTTGTAATGGAGGAAACAATGAGAAAAGCACATATTACTGTTTTACTTACGCTAATAATGATTTTTGCACTTGCCATCACTTCATTTGCAAGTTATGATAAAGCCTTCGTAAGGGCAGATATTTTAAATGTCCGTTCGGAAATGTCAACCGACTCAAAGATAATTGACAGAGTCCCGTATGGATACGAGTTTAGTGTTGTAAATATTTTCGATGATTGGGTAGAAGTTGTTTCAAATGTTGCACCCGTTGCTTATGTTTCAAAAAAATATGTTACATTTTCATCAGATGAAGTTCAAGCAGCACCTTCTGTCGGTGAAGATGTTGTAGCCTTTGCCAAGAATTATCTCGGTACCGGTTATTCTTATGGTTCTTCTTCCCCTTCCGGATTTGATTGCAGCGGATTTGTAATGTATGTTTTTAAGCAGAAACTCGGAATTTCGCTTGATCACTCGTCCCGTGCAATGTCATTGGTCGGAAGTGAAGTGTCGGTAAATGAATTAAAAGCCGGGGACCTCGTTTTCTTTTCTACATATTCAACTTCCGGTGTAGGTCATGTCGGAATATACATATCGGACGGCAACTTCATACATGCTTCAAGCGGTAAGGGACGAGTTTGCATTTCAAATCTTTCCGAAGATTATTATGCTAAGCATTATAAGTGGGCACGCCGTATTCTCTGATTATAATTTTAGTCGTCCCATTTTTTTGGGGCGATTTTTTTAAAACTTTTATTTTTTCTATTGACCAAATTAGTCGTATATTGTAAAATATCTACACAGGTCTTTTTAAAGGAGCATTCTTTATGAGAGTTATATCCGGCAGTAAGCGTGGTTTAAACCTTTTGAGTCCTCCGATTAATGTAAGACCAACACTTGACAGAGTGAAAGAAGCACTCTTTTCTATGCTTATTCCTTACTTACCTGCCGATAATGTTTTGGATCTTTTTTCCGGCAGCGGTGCACTTGGAATAGAAGCTTTATCAAGAGGTGCATCGCACGCAGTCTTTGTTGATTGCTTCAAAGAATCTGTTGAAGTAACAAAAAAAAATGTTCAAAAGGCTCATTTTGAGAGTTTGTCGGAAATTGTTCAAACTGATGCTGTTTCGTTTTTAAAGAAATCAAATGAGTGTTTCGATATTGTCTTTGTTGACCCTCCGTATCAAAGCGGTTTATACGAAAGTGTTCTTGATTCTCTCGCCTGTTCTGAAATTTTAAAAGAAACTTCCGTTGTCGTTTTAGAGTGGGACACGAAAGCAGGAGTTCCGTTTGTTCCTGACTTTTTTGAAGTTATTAAGCAGAGAAATTACGGTAGAGTGGGAATAACCATTCTCAGGAGGAAAATATGAGTATTGCTATAATTCCCGGAAGTTTTGACCCGGTTACGAACGGACATCTTGATATAATAAAGCGTTCTTCCCGTATTTTCGATACTGTTTATGTCAGCATTTTGGAAAACAGTTCAAAAAAACCTCTGTTTTCTCTTGAAGAACGAATAGAGTTGCTTTTAAGAGTTACGGAAGATTACGATAATGTTATAATTGACAGTTTCAGCGGTCTTTTAGTTGACTATGCAAACAGTAAAAACGCAAAATTTGTTGTTAAAGGGCTTCGTGCCGTGAGTGATTTTGAATATGAATTTCAAATGGCACTTACCAATCAACAGTTGAATTCAAATATTGAAACATTGTTTATGCCTACGAATTGCAAATACTCTTTCTTAAGTTCAAGCATTGTTAAAGAGGTAGCATCACTTGGCGGTTCGCTTAATGGTCTTGTACCTGATGCAATTAGTAGCGACATATATAAAAAATTTAAAAAATAATTACTGTTAGGAGGAAAATAAAATGGAATTATTGGACTATATTGATGAGTTGGATGCTAAAATAGAAAGAGCAAAAAACATCTTCTTAATTAACAGAGCTTTGTTTGACAAAGAAGATTTACATGAGTCTATAGCCGAAATTCGTCTTCGTCTTCCCGAAGATTTAAAGCACGCAAAGTGGGTAAAGGACGAGAGAAAGAGGATTTTGGCAGATGCTCAAGCCGAGGCAGAATCCATCATTAAAAGTGCAGAAGAAAAAACCGTTCAAATGGTTAATGAACATGAGGTAACAAAGAAGGCTTATGAGCAGGCAAATGAGATTATTGCTGCCGCTCAGAAAAATGCCCGTGAACTTCGTTTAGGTGCTCGTCAGTATGTTGATTCTCTCTTGGGCGAGATGGACGACAATCTTGGTAAAGCACAAGACACTATTCGTCAGGCTCGTTCTTCCATGCGTGGCGGTCAGTCAAATCAAGATGAAGCATAATTTTTTAGTATTGGAGTTTTAAATTTATGTCGGGACATTCAAAATGGTCTAACATCAAACACAAAAAGGAAAAGTCTGATGCTCAGAAGGCTAAGATTTATACAAAACTCGGTCGTGAAATTGCAGTCTGTGTAAAACAAGGCGGTCCGGATCCCGAGAGTAATGCTAAACTTAAAGATATTATCGCAAAGGCTCGTGCAAACAATATGCCTAATGATAATATTTCTCGTTGCATAAGCAAGGCATCCGGTGATGGCGATGCGGGTGATTATGAAGAAATCAGATATGAAGGATATGGTCCGAGCGGTGTCGCGGTAATTGTTGATACTCTCACAAATAACAGAAATCGTACTGCCGGTGAGATGCGTCATTACTTTGACAAGTACGGCGGAAATCTCGGTCAGGTCGGTTGTGTTGGCTTTATGTTTGACGAGAGAGGTATTTTGGTCATAGAAAAAAACGATTCACTTGACGAAGATACTGTTATGATGGATGCTTTAGATGCAGGTGCGGACGATTTTTCAGCAGAAGACGAGTGCTTTGAAATTCTGACATCTCCGCAAAGTTTTTCAAGCGTTCTTTCATCTCTTACGAGTAAAGGTTATACATTTGTGGAATCCGAGGTCAGGTTCATTCCTCAAAATACCGTAACTCTTACAAGTGAAGAGGATATAAAAAATATGAACAAATTAATCGAAATGTTGGAAGACAATGACGATGTTCAAGATATTTATCACAACTGGGAAGAGTAACTCTTCCCAGTTTTCTTATACTAAGAAGGGGGTGTCGCATTTTGCGACACCCCCTTCTTTTTTTACTATATTGTTTTTATTACTGTAAGAATATTCTTGTCATCTTTATATTCATATCGCATATCATCCATAGTTTTTTTAACCAAGAATATCCCTAATCCTCCTATTTTTCTTTCCTCCACCGAAAGAGTTATATCCGGGTCGTCTTTTTCAAGAGGATTATATTTTTTCCCGGAGTCAATGAACGAGATAACGGCTTTCCCGTCTTTTATATCTATTTCAACGCCCATTGTCCCATTGTTGCCTTTGTATGCATAATTTACTATATTACTCAGCACTTCATCAACAGCAACATCAATTTGCATCTGAGCCTTTATTGAACACTCATTTTCTTCCAGTTCTTTGTCAATAAAATTTGTTATCTCCGTTATGTTTTCAATTTTTGCATCAAGTGTGATAGTTTTCATTGTTTTTCCTCTTTTCTGTATCTATCAACCTTTATACTCCAACGACAGAGTCGTTATATCGTCAAACTGAGGTGCTTCTCCGACAAAATCATCAACATCTCTTTTGACTGTTTCGCAGATTTCTCTTGCAGTCTTACCTCCGCAAGAGGAAAGCATTTCTAGTAGCCTATCCTCGCCATATAAATTTTCATTTGTGTCGGTTGCCTCCGTTACACCGTCCGTATATAAGAAAATTCTATCGCCTTTTTCAAGTTTAAACTCATTTTCTTTATATTGTACGCCGTCCATACCGGCAAGTACAAATCCCGGCTTTGATTTCAAATACTCACATGTTCCGTCTGCGTGTCTTATTATAGGCGGATTGTGTCCTGCATTTGAAAACTTTACAACTCCTGTTTTTATGTTTAAAAATCCCATCCATGATGTAACAAACATTTCTGCCTCGTTACTTTCGCAAAGTTTTTTATTGGCTTTGGTGAATGTTTCCGATACGCTCAGTCCACTTTCCGCCAAACTCTTAATTATTGTTTTTGCCGTCATCATAAACATTGCTGCCGGAATTCCTTTTCCGGAAACATCTGCAATTAAAAATGCCAATGTTTCATCATCTACAAAATAGAAATCATAAAAATCTCCGCCCACTTCTTTTGCCGTATTCATCATTGCGAATATATCAAATTCACTTCGGTTGTCATATGGTGGTATAAGTGTCGGAAGTGCCGAATGCTGAATAGTTCTTGCAAATTCAAGTTCCTTTGCAATTCTTTCTTCCGCCTCGGCAATATATCCTTTCAGTTTCTCAACTGTTGTATTTATGTCATCCGAGAGGCTCGAAAATTCTTCGTTTGTCCTAACATCAACTACCGTATTTAAGTTTCCGCTTGTAATTCTTGAAAGAGATTGATTTATTTTGTGTATATTATCTACAATCTTTTTCTTTATCAATAAATACACCAAAATAAAGAGCATCGTAAATACAACTATTTGCATAAAGACGCCGATATATACGGAAACATCTCTTGAAAACAGTGCTTCTTTTTGCGGAATGCAACTTACTATTACATACCCTTCCGAGTGTGTCTGCATAAAGAAATACTTATCATTATTTGTATTTTTTACCTCCATAACCGTAAAGTCGTTTTGCGGGTCTAAATTTTTTAGTATTTCTCCGCATACATGATCGGGAATAAATTCTTTCGGTGCACTTACAATACTATTTGTGTTTTCATCCAGAATGAATACAAGGCCTGTTTTTTCAATGTGTCTGTGCCGTGCGGAATTGTCTATATTGTCATCTATAAACTTATGAAACTGTTCCGAATCATATCCAACCTGGATAAATCCGCCGGTTGTAAGTGCAACGGCAGCATATTTCATTTTGATTGAAGCATCATAATCTATCGGTCCGTATGGCTGAACCCACTCTTTTTCATCGCCTGTTAACAGATTAATAAAATCCCTTGCCTGACCGTTTCTTTTTTCTCTGAAATTAAAGTTATCAAATTCTTTTTTTGAACTGAGTGCTATAATTCCGTCTTTATTGACAATATTTATTTCGGAAACATCATATTTTTCCGTTAAGTCTTGTATTCTTGTTCTTGTTTTCTCTTTTGATTGTTCCAAAGAGTCTAATATGTCCGATTTTTCTATTTCAGAAGTAACTTTTCTTGTTATTGTTAACAAGTTTTTGTCGGATTGTTCATCTATATCCGCTTTAATATCTTTTGCCGCTATACTCAAAAGATTTTCAACATTTGAATACCCGATGCTGTTTTGCAATACGAATGTGAATCTGCTTGTTACCAAATATGCTATTAAAATGCTCGTGAAAAGAGATACTGAAAATGTTTGAGAGATTGAACGATTGACCTTTATCTTACTTTTTTCTTCGCTTATCTTTGAAACAAAAAGTATTGAGAGCATTACCGAAATACCGTTTGCCAAAATCATAGGTATCGCACATGTTCTTACGATTTCAAATGCCCGCTCCATTTCATTCATATGAGTAACAAAAACCAAAAGCATATGAATTACCTCGGTAGTCATACTAAGTATTAATCCATAAAGCCAAGATGTCTTTTTATTATCAAACATAAATTTACGACAGATTGCACCGAAAATACCTGCCAAAAGAGTACCCAGTGAGCATGCAACTCTTGTATATGCTCCAACGCCCCAATAGACACTTATCCAGCGATACAACGCTCCGATAAAACCCGAAATCAATCCGGCAGGTCCGCCAAAAAGAAGTCCGGCAGTAAGAGGCGATGCACCTCGAACATTCATTATAACTCCTTGTGTACTTACCCCGAACTGACTTGCCAAACACGCAACTAAGCCGAACAAAACGCCTATAATAATTTGTTTTACCATATAGGGCAGTTCTTTTGCCTTAGTATCTTTGTCAACAATATAAACAACCATTGCAACAAGTATCGGAACAAGTGCCAGTGCTGATAATTTTAAAATATACATAAACTATCCCCTTTTTATCTTTTCTAAATCTTTATACAAGTACAAAGATCCACACACAAAAACCACATCATGGTCTTTTTCTGCTTTTTTTATTGCCTCGTCAATATTTTCGCAAACTTCCCCGCTTTTACGAGAGCGAATCATGATATTTTCACCACTCTCTGCCCTATCATTATTTTCTACTTTTACAAAATAAAAATCGCCATCATCTTTTATGACAGAAAGAGCATTTTCTATGTCTTTATCTTTCATAAATCCAACTATAAAAGCCTTCTTCTTGCCAAAAAAGTATCTGTCGTACGACTTTTTAAAAGACATCATTCCGTTCACATTATGTGCTCCGTCAAAAATAACTGGCGGATTTTTCTTCATAAGTTCAAATCTTCCTATGTGATTGGCATTTTCGATTCCTTTTTTTATGTTTTCTCCGCTAATACCTAAAATTCTCGCCGCTTCTATTGCTAACGATGCATTTTCCGTCTGATAAAGTCCCGGTATTTTGGATTTATATTCTGTACCGTCATAAGTAAACTTCTCATGTATAAAGTCGTGGCCAATACTTTTTGCATTTTTTGCTATTATCAGTTTTGAAGACTTTTCTTCACAATCTTTTTTTATGACATCAATCGCTTCTTGTTCTATTGTTACAACTTTGGAATTTTTCTTAATGATTCCGCATTTTTCTTTAGCAATAAGCGATACTGTATCTCCGAGGTATTCCGTATGGTCTTTGTCAATTCTTGTGATTACAGAGCATATCGGACAGTCTATAACATTTGTCGCGTCAAGTCGTCCGCCAAGTCCTGTTTCTAAAATTACAATATCACATTTTTTCTTTTTAAAATACATAAACCCCGCCATAGTCCATATTTCAAACTGCGATGGTTTATCGACCATATCTTTTGCTGCAACGGAAATCTTATTTATTATTTCTTCAAGTTCAAAATCCTCAATCATTTTGTTATTAACGGTAATTCTTTCGTTAACGCAAAGCATATCCGGAGAAGTAAATCCGCCCGTAATTAGCCCTTCATTAATGCACATTTCTCTTAGATACGCACACACGGAACCCTTTCCGTTAGTTCCTGCAACATGAACAAAATTGAGGTCTTTTTGCGGGTTATCAAACATATCGCAAAGTATTTGTATCCTTTCAAGTCCCGGTCTTACGACAGTCTGAAAACTTGATGCATATTTATAAAAGTCGCTGTGTTCCATTTTTTCACCTGTTTTTTATCCTGTTTATTGCTGTTTGAACCACATAAATTCCGACAAACTGTACCGCAAAATTTATAAGTGCCGGAACAATTCTTACTGCCATCATATTTGTAAAAGTCATAGAAAATACAGGAGCTAACACAAATGATGTTATCAGTAGATTTATAATTCCCACCGACATCATGACACATAAAAAAATCATCAAAATGTTTTTTCTTCTACTGTATTTCTTTTTATAAAACATTATTCCGTACAACAACCCATAAAAAAACTCAATGGCAGAAATCTGTGGCATAAATGCTCCTGTCGGATGAACAAAATGATTTACGACATCTGCTATAACTCCTACTACTCCTGCAAATATAGGTCCGTAATAGGTAGCAGATGCAAAAACAGCCAAAAATTTAAAAGCAACTTTCAGATATCCCGTTTTAAAGGTACAAGTAATCTCCAGCACTACTGCCAAGGCTATAAACAAAGCCATTCTCGTAAGTTCTTTTGTTTTAATGTTTCTCAATTAAAAAATCCTTTCTTTGACATTCCGCACAAAAAGAAAGGGTTACGATTCCTTTGCAGCGGGATGCAAAACACGAATCGTAACTTCGTCCAAAGGACAACTCCCCGTCCCTTTGACACTAAGGCATGTGCCAACGCTCGTGTTCCTACTCTGCTTTTTTTTGACATAAATCAACCAATAATTTACCTTATTAGGTTACCACAAAATCATTAGTATGTCAATGTAATATTGGGATATAATAAATTCGAGGTGAGAGTGTGTCTTTAATAATAAAAAAATCAAATCCTCTTTACGGGAGCGTTGATATAAGCGGCTCAAAAAATGCCGCTCTGCCAATAATGGCAGCTTCTTTATTGTCCTGCGAAAAAGTTGTTTTAACAGGCATCCCCCGTCTGAGTGATATCGTTAATATGATGCAACTCATTTCGTTTATCGGTTCGGATTGCACTTTTTTAAATAATTGTTTTTCATCATCCTGTAAAAAGATTATTAACTGTGAAACACCATACAATATTGCAAAAAAACTAAGAGCCAGTATTCTTTTAATGGGTCCTATTCTTGCAAGAAAAGGTGTTGCAAGAATATCACTTCCCGGTGGTTGCAACATCGGAAGTCGCCCTATTGACCTTCATTTAAAAGGTATGGCATCTCTTGGTGCAAAAGTAAAAACCGGTCATGGATTTATTGAAGTTAAGGCAAAAAAACTCGTGGGAAACAAAATATATCTTGACTTTCCGAGTGTCGGTGCTACTGAAAATATTATGATGGCATCAGCATTGGCTGATGGTCAAACAATAATTGAAAATTCCGCCGTTGAACCTGAAATAGTCGACACTGCAAGTTTTATAAATGCAATGGGTGGAGATATAATAGGTGCCGGTACCGACACAATAAGAATAAATGGGGTTGAAAAACTTCACGGAGTAGAATATAATATAATTCCGGATAGGATAGAAGCAGGAACTTTTATGGCTGCGTGTGCCGTAACTTCGGGAAACATAGAAATCAAAAATGTTGTTCCCGAGCATTTAAAACCCATTTGTGCAAAACTCCGTGAGATGGGTGTTGCAATTAACGAGCATTTTGATTCTATTGAGTTATCCGCTCCGGACAGGTTGAAAAGCACTGATATAAAAACTCTGCCGTTTCCCGGATTCCCAACAGATATGCAAGCCCCTTTCTGTTCGCTGCTGTCTGTTTCTGACGGAACGGGAATTGTAATTGAAACTGTTTTTGAAAACCGCTTTAACCACGCTTGTGAACTGATGCGTATGGGAGCAAACATAAAGACGGAGGGTTCTCTCAGCGTAATTGAAGGTGTAAAATCTCTCTGTGGTGCAAAAGTTCGCGCAACTGACCTTCGTTCGGGTGCAGCACTGTCATTGGCAGGACTGAAAGCCGATGGCACTACAATTATTGAGGACTGCCACCACATACTGCGAGGCTATGAAAATTTTGATTTAAAACTTAGAAAACTCGGTGCAGATGCTGAGTTTTCAAGTGAATTTTAGACGCTTTGCGTCTTACATATGAGGTATATATGCAAAGATTTATAGAATGGTACAATCTTTTTATCGAAAAATGCACAAACATTATCGAAAACAGCACTTTTTTTCAAGTGTTTAATGATATTGTTTGCTATAAACGGGTTGATTTGGACAGTCATATTCCGTCTTTTATAGGATTAATTCTCGCTATCGCTTTGACCGTTCTTTTTCCTTTTCTCAACAACATTATTATACTTTGTCTTTCCGTTTTATTATGCATAACATATTTTGTATTTGAAACCGATATTGAGTTTTCAATTTTTGATATGATAATAATTTTGATTATCGTGTTTTTTGCTCCTCATATGGCACTTTTATATCTTCCATCTAAACATTTTATTAAAAAAAGACCTAAACTTTTTTCCGTTTTATATCTAATCACTTGTTCAATCGGTGCTACATTTTCTATTTTCGGTATGAATGAAGGACTTTACACTCTTGCACTGCCTGTTGCTTATGATCTGTTCTTAAAAGATAAAAATTTGTGTCGAAGAATATTTTATGTTATTTCGGCAATTCTTTTAATTGCAAACATGAGTATAAACTGGCAAGTTTCAAACATAGGATATCTTCTCTTTACAATACTTTATGTTTTCCTTGCAACTCGGAGCGGTATGGGAAAAATCATGCGTGCTCTTTTGGCACTTTCCGGACTTTCGAGTGTCAATCCCGCAGTTGGTTATGTTCTTTTTATATCTATTGCATCGGGAAATGTTGAAAAGGACTTGTTAAAGAGTTAGAATTTGTGTATAATAATTTCGGTGATTGTATGAGAATTATGGGACTTGATTACGGTGAGGCTCGGATAGGTGTTTCCATAAGCGATTTATTGGGCTTTACCGCTCAGCCGATGGATACCGTATGTGAAAAAGACCGATGCCGTCAACTTGAAATAATAACTGATTTAATTAAAGAAACAAATGCCGAAAAGGTTGTTGTCGGACTTCCTAAAAGGATGGACGGCACAGAAGGGCATCGTGCCGAAGTTACTCGTTCTTTTTGCAAAGACCTTTCTGAAATGACCGGAATTGATGTTGTTATGCAAGATGAACGGCTTTCAAGTTCCGAAGCACACAAGATGCTTGATTTGGGTGGCATCAGCGGTAAAAACCGCAAAACAAAAGTTGATAAAATTGCTGCGGTGATAATACTTCAAAGTTATCTCGACAGCATTATATAGAAGAAAGGAAGATTAATTATGGTTGATGAAACAAAAGATGTTTTAGACGAATACGATGAGGAATTCGAGTTTTTGGACACAGTTGATTACAATGACGAAAAGTACTTTGTTATGATTCCTTTAACTGACGATGATGAATCCGACAGCGAAGTTTACATTATGAAACTTGTAGAAGAAGACGGTGAAGAAATGCTCGAAAATGTGGATGATGATGAAGAATTTGCCACAGTTTACGATATTTTCAAGGAAAATAATGCAGATGAATTTGAATTCTTAGATTGATTGTGCCGTCATCTTATGGTATAATCATATTCGAGTCTGCGGTGTGCGTATATATTAGGGATTTATTTTAACCAACAGTCAATAATCGGGAGGATGCCTCGAACTGTGGCGTGTAAGCCGGCACATTAAGTTAGTCGGAAACCCAGGAACAGTACGGAATCCACCCACCTGCTTACGCAGGTTAAGAATAGTCCTTAATTACGGCATTGCGGGCTTTTTTTAGTTGCCCTCAAAAAGGGGCTAAATGCACTATTTTGCTTCCAGCCCAAAAGTGGGTGTCGCAAAATGCGACACCCACTTTTCTTATATTCTCACAAAAGATAAAGACTGTAAAACTTACAGTCTTTCTTCAAACTATTTTTTTCTCGGTCTGTGAGGAGCACTTTCATTAATTTTAAGTGAAAGCATCCTCTCTGAACTTGTCTTTTTAAACTCTGCCATTTTTTCCTCAAACGACAAATCTCCCGAAGGTTTTGGTGCAAACCAATCGTCATCATCAGGTCGAGTAGGCGTAGGTGTAGGATTCTCGGGAGTAACACGCTTTATTGAAAGTGCAATCTTTCCGTTCTTATCAACAGAAATAACCTTAACCTTAACCTGCTGATTTGGAGTAAGATGCTCTTTGATGTCTTTTACATAATCACGAGCAACCTCAGAAATGTGCACAAGCCCGGTCTTCCCCTCCGGCAAATCCACAAATGCTCCGAATGGTGTAATCCCCGACACTTTCCCTTCAACTATGCTACCTACTTCAATTGACATATAAAAATTTCTCCGCTCGTTATATTATTGAACACCATATACAAAAATTGTCTCATCAACACGAATAAGACCCAAACGCTCTCTTGCAATCTTTTCGATCACTTCATCGGAGGTATAAGTCTTTTCTTTTTCATCAAGTTCCAAAAGTTTATTCTGCTGAGTTTCAATTTTTGAATCCATTAACTTTGATTCTTTTCGATATGAGTTAAAAAGTGCCTGCTGTGAAACAAAATACCTTCCGGCAAAGAATACAAGCATTAGGACTATTAAGATTCTAATGATTCCCTTCATAGTGTTTCCTCTTTTTGTATTAAATAATAAAATACATCATATATTGACATATTACTACATCAGATTTGTTTTGTAAATACTTTTTTACAACATTTTAATGCGTTTTTTGATTTTTTTTTGATTTTTTTTCTTTACTGCGATTGTTTGCTTTATTATATCTGCGGATTTTTTATTATTTTTGTCAATGAAGTTGATGATTTTTTTAACATACGGAGAAAATATGCCATACAAAACCACTATTGGAATTAACACAATGCGAAAAAGCGTTTTTAGTACCTTTTTAATGTATTCCATTCCTGTCATCAAGAATAACAGAACATAATTCTTAGCACTTATTGCATATATAAGTGCTCCCGAAAATGCCCCTATTATTTGAAAATACCTAAGTTGTTCTACATACTTAACGCCAAAGAAAATTACCGATATAGCACATATCACCCAAAAAGACAAATCTTGTAAAAAAACTGTTTTGTCTTTTGTTTTTTTGCTTTTTCTAATAAGCCTGAACAAATCGTATAAGAAGCCGCAAACTGTTCCTGAAAAAATAGAAAGAAGAAAAACTTTTGCTTGTTCAACAGTGGAAACCGTCATCTATTTAAACAACCTCATGAGCATACTTTGTTTTTCTTTACTCTCGCTGTACACGCACGAGTCTATACTTCCTTCTATAACAGTTTCGCCGCTCTCTACACTTAATTTGTTTATGTGAAGATCGTTTCCTCGTATTGTCAGCGTCCCCATATCTGTCAAAAGCACAATGCTTTCATCGTCAAAACTCTCTACATTGCTTACTGCGGATACGCTTATTTTTTTTCGTCCTTCAAGTATTAGATTATGTATGGACTCGTGCGATACACGAGTCTGTTTTTTTTCTTCGTACATATATATCTTTCCTCCAATCGCTGTAATAGATATATATGCAGTTTGTCCTTGGTTAATTACTCTTTTTTAATATTTTTTTCAAATACTGTCCCGTAAAAGAGTTCTCGTTTTCAGCCACTTCTTCGGGAGTTCCTACGGCTATAATTTCTCCTCCGTCACAGCCTCCTTCGGGTCCCAAGTCGATTATATAGTCTGAAACCTTAATTACATCCAGATTATGTTCAATCACAACTACTGTATTTCCGGCATCTACAAGTCTTTCCAAAACAGAAATCAAACACTTTACATCTGCACTGTGAAGTCCTGTCGTAGGTTCGTCCAAAATGTTTATTGTTCTCCCCGTAGCACGCTTTGAAAGTTCTGTCGCAAGTTTTACTCTTTGTGCTTCTCCGCCCGAAAGTGTAGTAGAAGGCTGTCCGAGTTTGATGTATCCGAGTCCAACATCATAAAGGGTTTGAAGTTTATTTTTTATGCGTTCGTGGTTTTCAAAGAAGGAAAGTGCCTCTTCTACCGTCATGTCCAAAACATCAAATATACTCTTTCCTTTGTACTTTACTTCAAGAGTTTCCCTATTGTACCTTTTTCCTTTACATACTTCACAAGGCACATATACATCGGGTAAAAAGTGCATTTCAATTTTAATTATACCCGCTCCCGAACAAGCTTCACAACGACCGCCTTGCACATTAAAACTAAATCTTCCCGCATTGTAGCCTCGTGCCTTAGCATCGTTCGTTCTGGAAAAAAGTTCTCTGATATCGTTAAACACTCCGGTATAGGTTGCGGGATTTGACTTTGGGGTTCTTCCTATCGGACTTTGGTCAATATCTATAACCTTGTCCAGATATTCAATTCCCTTCATTGCTTTGTGCTTTCCGGGTATTGTATGGGCTCTGTTTAATTCAAATGCGAGCCTTTTATAAATAATTTCATTTACAAGTGAACTTTTTCCCGAACCCGAAACACCCGTTATGCACACAAGTTTTCCAAGTGGAATTTTTACATCAATATCTTTAAGATTATTCTCCGAAGCACCTTCAATTATAAGGAATTTCCCCGAACCTTCTCTTCTTTTTTCAGGCACAGGTATCGCAAGTTCCCCCGAAAGGAATTTTCCCGTAATTGAATCAGGGTTTTTCATAATTTCTTCTGCCGTTCCCTGTGCAATTACCTCTCCTCCATGGATACCTGCACCGGGTCCTATATCTACGATATGGTCTGCTTCAAGCATCGTTTCTTCATCGTGTTCTACTACAATTAAGGTATTGCCCATATCACGAAGATTTTTAAGTGCCCCTAAAAGTTTCGAATTATCTCTTTGGTGAAGCCCGATGCTTGGCTCGTCCAAAACATATAAAACTCCCGTAAGACCTGACCCTATCTGTGTTGCCAATCGTATTCTCTGTGCTTCTCCTCCCGAAAGTGTTCCGGCTGAACGGGAAAGAGTTAAATATCCGAGTCCTACTGTTTTCAAAAAGCCAAGTCTTGCCTTAATTTCTTTTAGTATTTGAACTGAAATCATCGTGTCTTTCTCGCTTGTTTTAAGTTCATTAAAGAACTTTTCGCATTCTATAATTGACATTGAGCATACTTCGTATATGTTTTTTCCGCCAACTGTTACGGAAAGGCTCTCTTTTTTCAGCCTTTTTCCGTGGCACTCATCACAATCAATCTCTCGCATAAGGCGTTCAAGATCCATTTTTGCCCATTCCGATGTTGTTTCGTTGTACCTTCTTTGAAGGTTGTTTACCAATCCTTCAAACGGTGCTTTATATGTCAATCTTCTGTTTCCTTTTACAATTTCGAGGTCAAGTTCTTCCCCGTTTGTTCCGTATAAGAATAAATCTATTTGTTCCTGTGTTAAATTCTTTATTGGCGTAGTTAAGTCAATTCCGTATTTGTCAGCCATAGCCCTGTAAACAGTTCCTGCGGTACTTTCACTTTTATCGGCCGCTCTCCAACCGCTAACTGCAAATGCACCTTCAAGGACCGAAAGTTCCCTGCTTACTATTACAAGTTCGGGATCTACTCTTTTTACAATCCCAAGTCCAAAACACTTAGGGCAAGCACCGAAAGGACTGTTAAACGAAAACATTCTCGGTGTTAACTCCTCAATGTTTATTCCGCAATCGGGACAGGCATAGTTTTGAGAAAACAATATGTCTTCCCCATTATTATCAATAATCACTACACCTTCTCCCAATTTAAGTGCCGTTTCCAACGAATCGGTTAAACGATGTCTGATTTCATCTTTCACAATCAGTCTGTCTATAACTACTTCAATGTTATGCCTTTTTTGTTTGTCAAGCAGAAAATCTTCGTCAAGTTCATATATAATCCCGTCAACTCTTACCCTGACATAACCGCTTCTTTTTGCATCGTCAAAGACTTTTATATGTTCGCCTTTTTTTGCTCTGATTACGGGAGCAAGAATTTGTATTCTGCTGTCATATGGCAGTTGCAGTATTTTGTCTGTTATCTGGTCAACTGTCTGCTTTTTTATAATTTTTCCGCATTTCGGACAGTGCATAACTCCTATTCTTGCATATAAAAGTCTTAAATAATCATATATTTCCGTTACTGTTCCGACAGTTGAGCGAGGGTTGTTGTTTGTTGTCTTCTGATCAATACTGATTGCCGGCGATAAACCTTCAATGTATTCGACATCGGGCTTATCCATTTGTCCCAAGAACTGTCTTGCATAAGATGAAAGGGACTCAACATAACGCCTTTGTCCTTCGGCATAAATAGTGTCAAAAGCGAGTGATGTTTTTCCGCTTCCCGAAAGTCCCGTGAACACGACAAGTTTATCTCTCGGAATTGTAAGGTCAATATTTTTCAGATTATTTTCTTTTGCACCTTTTATAATTATTTCGTTACGACTCATAAACTTCACCCTTCATTCTTCTGATTTTATCTCTAAGCCTTGCCGCATCTTCAAATCTAAGTTCTTGTGCCGCTCTGAGCATCTCGTCATTTAGACGAGCAACAATGCTGTCATACTTTTCTTTATTTTCTTCTTTATCTTCAACTGTTGCGGCAATTACATCTGAAATGTTTTTCTTTATTGACTTTGGTGTAATTCCATGTTTTTCATTGTACTCACTTTGTACTTTTCGTCTTCTGTCGGTTTCGTCAATTGCTCTTTTCATAGAACCTGTTATGGTATCAGCGTACATTATTACCTTTCCGTTTACATTTCTTGCCGCACGACCGATAGTTTGAATAAGTGATGTTTCACTTCTCAAAAACCCTTCTTTGTCTGCATCTAAAATTGCAACAAGAGATACTTCCGGCAGGTCTAACCCCTCTCTTAAAAGGTTAATTCCGACTAAAACATCAAAAACTCCCATTCTGAGATCTCTGACTATTTCCATTCTTTCAAGGGTTTCAACATCAGAGTGCATATATCTCACATTTACGCCCATAGTTCGTAAGTAATCGGTCAAATCTTCCGCCATTTTTTTCGTTAATGTGGTAACTAAAACTCTTTCCTTTTTGTCAACTCGCTTAAAAATTTCGCCTAACAAGTCGTCAATTTGACCGGCAACGGGTCTTACCTCACACTCAGGGTCAATAAGTCCGGTAGGGCGGATAACTTGCTCAACAATTTGGCTTGATTGGTTTTTTTCGTACTCTGCCGGAGTAGCACTTACATAAATAACCTGATTAATTCTTTCGTTAAATTCATCAAAATTAAGAGGTCTGTTATCGTATGCCGATTTTAGACGAAATCCGTATTCTACCAAACTATCTTTACGACTTCTGTCCCCTGCGTACATAGCACGAACCTGAGAAACCGTTACATGACTTTCGTCAATTACAAGCAAAAAGTCCTTAGGAAAATAGTCCATAAGCGTAAACGGAGCACTTCCCGGCTCTCTTCCGCTAATATGCCTTGAATAGTTCTCAATACCACTGCAAAACCCGATTTCTCGCATCATTTCTATATCATAATTAGTTCGTTGTTCTATCCTTTGTGCTTCAATCAGTTTATTTTGCGACTTAAACTCCTCAATTCTCTCATTGAGTTCTTGTTTTATTGCGTTAATTGCTCTTTCTCTCTTTTCATCTGTTGTAACATAGTGCGATGCCGGGAAAATTGCGATATGATTTCTTCTTCCCAAAATTTCACCTGTCAGTACATCAATTTCGCTTATTCTGTCAATTTCATCGCCGAAAAATTCCACTCTTATGGCTTTTTCACTGCTTGCTGCCGGGAAAATTTCAAGAACATCTCCATGCACACGAAACTTTCCTCGTACAAAGTTAATGTCATTTCTTTCGTACTGAATTGATATTAAGCGTTTTATTATTTCATCTCTGTCCTTTTTCATTCCGGGACGAAGCGAAATAACAAGATTATTATAGTCAACCGGGTCTCCGAGTCCGTATATACAACTCACCGATGCAACTACTATTACATCTTTTCTCTCGAAAAGTGATGCCGTGGCACTATGACGGAGTTTGTCTATTTCTTCATTTGTCGTTGCATCTTTCTCGATATATGTGTCGCTTGAAGGAATGTATGCCTCGGGCTGATAGTAATCATAATACGATACAAAATACTCAACCGCATTTTCCGGGAAGAACTCTTTAAGTTCACTGCAAAGCTGTGCGGCGAGAATTTTATTATGTGCCAAAACAAGAGTAGGCTTTTTGACTTCTTTAATAACATTTGCTATTGTAAAAGTCTTTCCTGAGCCGGTAACACCCAAAAGAGTCTGTGCTTTGTAGCCTTTTTTCACGCCGTCAGAAAGTTTTTTTATTGCTTGTATTTGGTCTCCGCACGGCTTGTATTCAGAAACAACTTTAAAATCCATATTGGCTCTCCTCCCGTTTTTTCAATATTTTATTTTACACCATTTATGTAAAATATGCAAGTATCATGATTATTAATTTTAATATTCTTATGTGTTTTTATGTGAAAAGATTATAAGAAACCATAACTAAACACAAACCCCTTTCACAAATTGTGAAAGGGGTTTGTGTTTAGTATGTTTGTTTTAAAACATACCGTTTTAATTAATTTTGTAAGCATAAACCGATTGTTGTCATTTTTAAAATAATCAGAAATTATTCAACTTCTGTATTCATCATAGGCTCGATGTAATCGTGAAGTATGCTGTATCCGTAATACAAATCCGGGCACCATTTTCCGCCTAATTCCTCCAAGGTTTTTACAGTTCCTGCCCATGAAAGTTTTGCAACCGAATAATACCTGTTATGCGGCTCACCTATCGGAGTAAGACCTAAATACGCCGAAATATGATTAAAATGTCCGCGGACTCCGTCTTTGGGTGTTTCAAACGACTCGTGGTCGTATGTCGTATCTCCGGTAGCGTCTGCAATCTTTATTCCTGCCCAATTATTCTGTTCGGGGACAACTTTTCCGCCGTAATTTCCGTATGCTGTTTCTTTTGCTGCCTGAGCGTATAAAATTGCCGGATTTATTCCGGTCTGCTTGCCATATTCCCAATAATACGGTGCAACATTTATGAATCTCTCGTCAGCCCCCATGTTTTTCGCCCATTGTATCGCCTGTTCCATACTAATACTTGGTTCTGAAATCAGTGGTGTGGAAGAAGGTTTTACCCCCAATTCGAGAGTTTCTCCCATTTTTGTCGCACGAATAACTCTGTAAATGAATGTACAAGCCTCTGCCCTTGTGATGTTGTCCGTTGGGTTAATGAAGCCGTCTGAACCGTGCATATACCCTCTTTCTGTCGCTATGCACAATAGGTTTGAATATTGTTCGGATACCTTGTCCGCATCTGCAAAATTTTCTGCCAAGATTTTTTTGTTTCTCATATTGGATTCTTTGAGTCCGCTAATTAATACAAGTGATGATACAAATTCTTCACGCGTTGTAAACGATGTAAGATTTTCTTTATCTATTTGCATTTTTGCACAACCGTTAAAATCTTTGATATACTTATAAGACCATCTTTGCGGGTCTATTCCGTATGTGTCTTCATCGTCTTCATTGCTCTCGTTTTCCTCGGTTTTCTCCACGGAATCCAAAAATGTTACAGCAAGAAGTTTTGCAGTCTGCTCGTTGGTTATTAAATCCCCAAGTACAAGATTTCCATCGCCCATACCTTCCAATATTGCGTTTTGTGTACAGTAATTTACAGCTTCTTCAGCCCATTCAAAGGTGTTTGGTTGAGCAGCACCAACCGAAACAGTATATGAAACGATAATAGCCATAATTGTAATTAAAACTTTTTTCATAATTAAAATTCATCTCCTAAACCTCTTATATTTTACACCTTAAATGTATTAAATGCAAACTATTATTACACTTTTAGTAACTAACTTATTAAGTTAAGCCATATTACAAGTATTTTTAAAGCAACTCGTTTACAAAATTCTGAAGTTCTGTCTTTCTTTTATTTTCAAGTGCCTTTGTGTCTTTTAAAGGATTTTCTATGCCTAAATTCTCATATTTAAAGAATCCCATTGTATGAAACGGCAAAATCTCATATTTTGAAACGCATTTTTTACCCTTAATATACGGAATGTAACTTTTTAATATATTCTCGTCATCGTTAATGCCCGGAACAACAACCGTTCTTATTACGGTTTTTTTATTTATTTCTTCAAGATAATTCAATGTTTTAATTACATTTTCCATATCTTTTCCCGTGTACCTTTTGTAATTTTCATTATCAGAAAATTTTAAATCCAAAAGTACCATTTGTGAATTTTTCAAAACTTCTTTAACCGTAGATGAAAGAGGTATTTCTCCGGAAGTATCAACCGCATATCTTATTTCTTCTTTTTCCAATAACCTTGACACCGAAATTAAAAAATCTGCTTGCATAAGTGGTTCCCCACCGCTGAAAGTAACACCGCCGTCATTTTTAAAATACGGTTTATACCGCTTTAACTTTTGGCACAACTCTATATCGCTTATCTTTGTACCTACTTTCATATTCCAAGTATCAGGATTATGACAGTACACGCACCGAAGCGGACATCCCGCCATAAATACCGCATATCTTAATCCATCACCATCGACTGCCGCAAGACTTTCATACGAATGAATAAAACCATCCATAGCAAATTCCTTTCACCTACATCTTTTCGTGGAAAGTTCTACTAATTACTTCAAGTTGTTTATCTTTTGTAAGTTTATTAAAGTTTACTGCATAACCACTTACTCGTATTGTCAAAGACGGGTAAAGTGTAGGGTCGTTCATTGCGTCAATCAGTTTTTGGCGATTTAATACATTTACATTTAAGTGGTGGGCATTTTGTGCAAAATATCCGTCTAAAATTGCAGTAAGTTTTTTAACTCTGTCATCATCTGTACCAAGTGCATCCGGGGTAATTGAGAAAGTATTGGAAATACCATCCTGACAGCATCCGTAATTTAGTTTTGCAACAGAATTTAACGAAGCAAGCGCCCCCTCACTATCTCGTCCGTGCATTGGATTTGCACCCGGTGCAAACGGTTCTCCTTTCTTTCTTCCGTCAGGTGTTGAACCGGTTTTCTTACCGTACATAACATTTGAAGTAATGGTTAAAATTGATAAAGTATGTTTTGCATTCCTGTATGTTTTTGTCTTTTGAAGTTCTTCATAGAAAAACTCTGTAATCCATTTAACTATTTCGTCTGCCCTATCATCATCATTGCCGTATTTTGGAAATTCGCCATCGGTCTTAAAGTCAATTATAATGCCTCTTTCATCCTTTATCGGTGTTACTTTTGCATACTTTATTGCACTAAGGCTATCAGCAAGTACACTTAAACCGCTGATTCCAAATGCCATTAATCTTTCCGGTTTTACATCATGAAGTGCCATCATAAGTCTTTCGTACGCATACTTGTCATGCATATAATGAATGATATTCATAGTGTTTACATAAAGTTTTGCCATCCAAGAGGCATAAAATTTGAAAGCATCAATTACCTTATCATAATCTAAAACTTCTTCTGAAAATATTTCTCTCTCAGGTGCAACCTGTTCACCGTAAATTTCATCTTTTCCGCCATTGAGAGCCATCAAAAGCACCTTTGCCAAGTTACATCTTGCACCGAAAAATTGCATTTGTTTACCCGTTTTCATTGCGGAAACGCAACATGCAATTGAATAGTCGGATCCGAACATTTTACGCATTACATCATCATTTTCATATTGAATTGAGTCTGTATCAATAGATACCTTTGCACAAAAATCTTTAAAACCTTGCGGAAGGTTTTCTGCCCAAAGTACAGTCAAATTCGGTTCTGCACTTGAACCCAGATTATACAATGTTTGAAGAAATCTGTAACAGGTTTTTGTAACCATAGGTGTGCCGTTTTCCCCTACGCCTGCCAAAGAACAGGTTACCCATACGGGATCTCCTGCAAACAACTCATTGTATTCGGGAGTGCGAAGATGTCGTACAAGTCTTAATTTAATTACCAAATCATCTATTAGTTCCTGTGCCTCAATTTCTGTTAAAGTGCCTTCATTCATGTCTCGTTCTATAAAAATGTCAATAAAGGCAGAAATACGACCTATACTGTTTGCTGCTCCGTTTTGTTCTTTTATTGCCCCCAAATATCCAAAGTACAGCCATTGTATGGCCTCTTTTGCATTTTGTGCAGGCTTTGAAATATCGTAACCATATTCCATAGCCATTGTTTTAAGTTGCTCCATAAATTCAAGTTGCTTTGCAACATCTTCAATCAGGCGGATATTCTCTTCATCCATATCTTCAAGTCCCAAATTGCGTTTGTCATTTTTTCTTTGCTCTATAAGATAGTCCATTCCGTAAAGAGCAATTCTGCGGTAATCTCCGATAATTCTGCCTCTCGCATATGCGTCAGGAAGACCTGTTAATATGCCAACATGCCTTGCCTTTCTCATTTCATCTGTATATGCACGAAAAACACCCGTATTATGTGTGGTTCTGTACTTAAATTCCTGTTTAACATTTTCGCCCATTTCATATCCGTATGCATCACATGCTTGGAGAGCATTTCTATAACCGGCAAATGGATTTACCGCCCTTTTTAGAGGTGCGTCAGTTTGCAACCCGACAATTATATCTTTTTCCTTGTCAAGGTATCCCGGAGCATAACTCAGCAGCGATGAAACTTTATCGGTATCAACATCCAAGACTCCGCCTCTCTCATTTTCCTTGACTAAAAGATCGTTTAACTTTGACTTAACGGTTTTTGTTCTTTCCGTTGCCCCTTCCAAAAAAGAAGCATCACCCATATATGATTTATAATTTTTCTGAATAAAGTCGCTTACATTGATCTCGTTAGTCCAAGCGCCTTCGTTAAAATTTCTCCAAGCATTCATAAAAAATCCACCCTTCTTGTAAACAAAAAAGGCATCCAAAAAGACAGGATGCCCAGACGGTCGGCTCAATTTTTTATCCTGTTCCCCCATAGTAACCTATGTTCCGTCAGTTGCAGGATAAATTATGGTCTTATTTTATACTATATATAGTGTTTTGTCAACACAAAATTACAATATTTTAGTTCATTTAGTTTTTCCTCACGAGGAAAGCAGTACTTATTAACAAAACTTTTGTAAATTGACATATAATAACGAGGTTTTCCATTCTGCACTATTTTGCTTCCAACTCAAAAAGGGGTGTCGCAATGCGACACCCCTTTTTACTGTAATTATAATCTATTAATGAGTAATTATAACAGTTTTTGTTTCGTCCTTCCAATCAACAATCGCCCCAAATTCTTCGCAAAGAGCTCGTACAGGAACATAGACTACGCCATCAACAGCCTGAACTGCCGTATCTCCCATAAATTGTCCGACTGTTATTTCTTTTTCTATCCCTGTGTGTTTCATAAACTCATCAGCCGAAACCATTGTTCTGTCATTGAATATAAACGGTTTATGGTTAAAATTTATTTTTTCGTCATTATAATAAACCTTTAAGCCTGTGCTTTCTTCTTCATTTTCATTTCCCAACATATAAAGTTTTACAAATTTATTAACATTATATTCGGTGTTGACCGCACTTCCATACTCCATCCATCCTCTGACTCCGTCTCCGTCATTGTCGAGGAATAATATGCCGAACGCCAAGTTTTTACCGACCTCAGGTGTGTAATCGTAGTTGAAAAGTTTATTCCATGAAATTTTTAATTCGTATGTTGTATTATCCCCATCATGAGTACATTCCATTTGGCAATCTTCACATGGTTCTATTACGCCTCTATCACCTTTACCGGGTCCAGGGAATTGGCGGTGTACCATCGGTCCTTCTTCCGTAAAGCCTAAATGGAATTTATCAAAACTGTTTCCTGCATTCTTTTGGTCAAACAAACCTTCCGAATCATCATAAATTCCAAACATTACACAGTCGCTTTTTGATATACTTCCGCCACTCGCCACAGGTACTGTGAAAACTTCATCGGTAACCGTTACACCAAGATAGAAATACTTTTCATCGTAAGTCATTGCAAATGAACCCGACAAATCCCTGTATCCCTTCCAATTTTCCATATCTACAAGCATATCCACGCTGTCGCAGACTGTTGTCTTTGCCTCCTGCCAACTTTGGTCGTCCAAAATACCGTCAATTTTAATTTCGGACGACTTTGGTTTTGCGTACAAAAATCCTACAACCTTTGACCCTGCATCACCGTTTCCGCCGGCTATACTTGAACCGAAGTCATACTGTCTGCCGTCATCAAGAGTAATCTTGTAACTGCAATTAAAACCATCCTTGTTGTAATCACCATTAACATTAAATGTTGTTTTTCCAAGTGCCTCAATTGTTCCGAAATCAATTTTTTCTAAGTTTTTCAAGTCTTCCGGATATGTAAATTCCAAATATCCCGAAATTTGTTCGTTTATCAGGTTCTTGATGTTGAATTTAAGGCTTGTTTCTCCCAAGGAGTCAAGTTGCAAAAATGCTTCAACCTCCATTACCGGAATATTCAAACTCATCGGAGCAGCTTCTTCTTTGCCGTTTAGTATATTCAATAACTTCTGCGGAACATAAAATCTGTCGCCTACATATACAGATGTCTGCCCGTCCAAATCAACAACTTCTCCGCCAAAAAATGCATAAGCGGCATTTCTTTCTATTGTTGCACCGCTGTCATTAAATTTAAACAACTCATAAATTGTATCGTATGTTCCCATATCGGTTACATCAACAAACAATTTTTCTGTTTCCGCTTCAAAATTTCCGCCGACAAGTTCTATTAAATACGGTGCTATTTCTGTATTATCAATTATGTTGTCGTTAAACGGGTCCTTTGCATCCGGATTTATTCCCTTTGGTAACTCTACGCCCTCAGGTGCGTAAATCGAAAGTGCAACATTTCTTCCGGTATGATTTTTACTTGTCCAAGTAACATCATCGGCTGTAATACTATCTCTGTTTTTAATTTTTTCAATCAAAGCGGTTGTGTCAGTCGGCAATTCCATACCGCCTGTGTCATGGTCAGCAACAGAAACAACTATTGTGTCATCTCTGCCCTTTGCAAATTTGAGAGCCTCTTCAAAAGCTGATTCGTAAGCAAGAATTTCGCCAACTGAATTTATTGTTCCGTTTTCGTGTCCCGCACCGTCAATATGGCTTCCCTCAACCATAAGGAAAAATCCATCTTCATCTGCATCCGCAAGTGCGGTAATCGCCGCACGGGTCATTTCCGCCAAAGTTACTGTTGTTTCTTTATTATCTACATCATACGGGAATTCTCTTGATTCAAGATTTCCCCACAATCTATCACCTTTTTTTACATTATCAAGGTCTGATTTGCTGTTTATTATATTGTATCCTCGAATTTCGGCTTCTTTTATGCTACCCCATCCTGATGCACCGAATCCTATTCCGAGAACAACATCCAATCCTTTGTTTACAGTTTGTTCTGATAACACAGCATTGTTCGAGCGTGAAATGTCATGTGCCGAAAATGCTGCGGGAGTTGCATTTGACCAGTCGTATGTAGTAACCATACCCGTTTTTTTACCAAGTCCTTTACATACCTCCAAAATGCTTGCGTGCGGCTTTTTGTCAGTATCCAATCCAAGATAACCCGTATTTGTCTTGTAGCCCGAAGAAAGTGCTGTACCTGCTGCTGCCGAGTCGGTAACCTCCGAGTTTGCACAATATGTAGTTACACCTGCTACAACATAATCCAAAATTTCTAAACTGCCGGGATTTGTTTGTGAAACATTCGGATATTTTTCATTGCCGTATAATCCGCCCTGTTCATTTACATAATTCGCAAGTTGGAATGGCACTGTACCCCCGCCGTCAGGTATCATATAGATGATATTTTTGATTTTTGTTTCGCTTTCTTTAGCAATTGAGTTAAATCCGAATGTGGCAAACATTAAGAAAATTACTAAAGCTACTGAAATTATCTTTTTCATAAAAACCCTCCAAAAACTAACTTTACATTATAAATTATATTGTATCAATAAAATGTTGTCAATACATAACAATTGCTGTTTGGATAGTGTAAGACCGACTCAAATATTTTTTTAATTCAATGAGCGAAAGACAAAGGGACGGTTTTTTTGTCTTTACAGAATGATTTTCTTTATTTATGTAAAAGATTCCTCTTTTTTTCATCTCTATTTAAATAAGATATTATTGACCAAGATTCTATTTTGCCAAAAGTGATCCCAAAAATACCGCATAACAGAACGGTAATCAAAAAGCATAAAACAATTTTACATATTGTAGATAAAACAGAATCGCCTATATTTATATAGTTCAATATATAAAGTGAGATGTCAAACGCAATCGTTTGATATAAAAATACAGTCATACTTTTTGAACAATATGTATTGAAAATTTTGCCTGTATATTTTAATCCGTCAATTTTTTTAAGTATTAATTCTAATAAAGGATGAATTAAATATAAAAATGGCATAGTTGCAAACGAAAAGAAAAAGAAAACAATATTCGGTGGAAATTTATTGCTTTGCATATCCATACTATATCCTAATTTGTACAACGCGTACAAAGAAATAATTGAAACACCCGCAATAATAATTGTGAATATAATGGCTTTAATTTGGTTCTTTTTTCTATAGCTTTTTATATCGTTATAAAATAATCCAATATATGTCCAAATCGAATAAAACAAAACATTTTGTATCCAACCCGTATTAAGAATTGCCGTGCCCAAAAAAACAAAACCTAAAGCCAAAAGAAAGAGCAATGAGTATTTTGTTTTTTTCAATTTTATAAAAAGCGGTATCATTAATACAATACATAGATATACGGGAATAAACCAAAGTGCCCAAGTTGAGCGTGGCACTGAAGAAATCTGACAGTTAACAGGCAACACCCATGAAGCAAATATTTTCAAAGCAGAAAAAAGTCCAATTTGTTTTTTTAAAGCATTTTTTGTAACAGAAAGTGTTACACAAATCAAAGCATATATCCAATAGGGTATTAAACAACGCTCAAACCTTTTTTCAACAAATTTAAAATAAGGATAGTGTTTTCCCATACTATTACTTGCACCTGTAATAAAAAAGAACAGAGGCATTTCAAACAGAAGAAACGATTTGAATATATAAGCAGATCCATCAGGAAAAAATTTTCCCCAAAACAAAACATGAATAAATATAACCCAAATCATCGCAAACCCACGCAGATGGTCTAAACTTACATCACGATGTTTTACATTCAACTCCATTGTTTTATTCCTCCTTTTATTCGTGTTGTTTTTTTATCATTTAAGCAAATTTTAGCATATTACTTTTAAAAAATCAATAATTTCAATTTCAAACAAAACCGCAAGCGATTTTTACCTTACTTCTTCCATATTTACTGTTACTTATTACTTCAAAAAAATCCCCGTTTCTTAAAACGAGGATTTTTGGCTTTTTCGAGCAAAAAAATATACGATTTATCATATAAAACCGGAATTTATAAACCTTTCCAAACATATCTGGGACCTTCATCTCCCATTTTACCGTTTGGAACAAAACCGACTTTTTGCAGTACTTTCTTAGATG
>JAZLFH010000053.1:0-54981 GCA_045615705.1 Clostridia bacterium | reverse complement strand
AATGCGAAGCAGTTGCTCGGTATCAGCAACATCAGTAAGTCGCTTTTTACCATCTGCCGCCGTCATTTTCAACTGCTGACAATTTGTCAGCAGTTGATCCGCACCCTCATTTTTAAGCCGTTCTTTAAGTTTTGCCCAATAGTTGCTCGCACCTCTTTGACTTGATTGGTCGGTTAATACTCCGACTACATCGACAATTGAAAAATACCATTCTTCCGTTTCTTCATTCCATGCAGTTCTGATTTTTTTATCTTCAAATAATTGAATTTTATCATTACTATCCATAGCTAAACCTCCGATTTCTATGTATATATTTTAACATATCTTTCGACAAAAAGCAATTAAATTTTCCCGTGTCTTTTCTTTACATTTTCTATTGCGATTTCCTCAATTTCATCTTCATAGTAACCTTGATATGCCTGACTTATGATTAAATTCTGCTTTTCAATGCTCACTGCAAGTTTAAAAAGCATATCGGATACTCTGTTTGTATGATGTTCTATTGTTGCATCTACCGCCTGAACCAACACCTTATTTATGTAATCTCCGATATTGTTATAGTGAAGTTTGGCAAGATATTCATTGATTGCTTCATTACAAAATGCACTTTCGCTTTTATATCCGAGATTTTCAACATAATTTTTTATTTCATTTTTGATTTCCGGTGTAACATTGAATGTCATTTTTTCTTTTTTCACGGTTAAATTCCTCCCATATGTATTCCTAACGCTTGATTTCGTTTAAATTCTTTCTCTCTTTCCCTTGAATCAACAATTGATTTTGTGAAGCCCTCCTCGATGGTATGCTCGGTTGAGTGTTCAATCATCTTGCAAAGATTGAATACAATATCGCTATAGATAGGTGATGCATCGATTGTATTTGTGTAAACATTCTCTTGCATATTGTCTTTCAAAACTGATTTCAGTACAGCATTTTGTAATCTTTTTTTGAAGTTTTCATTGTTCTCAAGCGTATCAAAGCATTCTTTAGGTTCTTTGCTGTAATACCTTTGCAGTGCAAGCTGCAGTCTGCACCATTCATTATACAGGGCTTGAAGGTTGTTATCTTGACAGACAACTTGTACTAACTTATCTACCTTTTCCTTTTGCTTAGGGGATATAAACCTATAATTTTTCTTGCCTTTATAGCCGGCAAGTTCAAATTTTAACTCATTAAGGCTTTTTACAAACTCTTCACTTGCCACATCAATATCCATTTGAAAGTCATTCATTTTCTCATATACTTCATCAATAATTTGGTCACGGATCGACTGCCTTTCATCATAAATCTGCTTTAGGTCGTCCTTAAAAATTATTTTCGTAAGCATTTCACGCATATCGTTACAGGATTTTTTGGACAGATATTCGCTGCCCGGGTTCTTGTTATATACAATCATATGTATATGAGGGTGGTAGCTTTCATCATGAAACGCTGCATACCAAACCAAATCATCGACAGGTATGTGGTATGCATCTGCTATTTCAAACTGCTTTGACCGAAGCAATGTCCGCCAGCTTTCGGCGTTATTATATCCCAACCTGTCAGCATCTTCTCTTGTCAAAGATATGATTGGCATCCAGACTATTCCGTTGTGATTTCGTATATCAGCCGATGCTTTTTGTAAGTTTATGTTGTCCTCCTGACCGAACAAACCGTGTTCACCAACCTTTTCAACACGAGGTCTTGTTGCAATATATCTTAGATTTATTTCAACCTTTTTCGCATTTATACTCTTGTCAACCCTATCACGCTTTGCTATATAGCTTGTGTAATTGCCGCCGACAGACTTGCCTGTTTTAGCATACGGTGATTTAAATACAACCTTGCTCATTTTATCACTTTCCTTTCTTTAAATTCCTACACACCTGTGAATACACCAAATAAAAGGCTCAACCGTGCAGAAAGTTTGCCATACAGCACCAATAACAGCACCACAGATGCACTTTTAAAATAACCACGCAGGGCTTTGCACGGCGATGTTAGCCTGCTACGGTGCGAATATCGCACCAAGCTTTATCCTGCTTCCTTTCTTTAATTGCTACGCACTCGTCCGAAGCGGTCAAAAAAACAGCCGAAATTTTCGACTGTTCACAGTTTAATTTTAATCCATAGTTCCGACCATTTTATTTATGTCGCCATCTGAATGTACTGTTATACATACAGTTGGTTTGCCACAGGGTACATATCCGAATCCTTCAACATATTCCAAGTTGCCTTCTGATGTAGATTGAGTAGTTGTGGTATCAACTCCCGTACCATCTTCGCTACCATCTTCGGTAATATCTTGCATAACAACTTTCGTACTATCTTCCGTAACAACTTGCTTATCAACTACCGAATCAACTTGTCTGACTTCTTGGGTTATTGGAGCAGAAGAAGTGGAGGAGTTTTTGACTTTTTTAGTTTGTTTTTCAGCTATGACATTTTCCTCAATCTCCAATTCAATCTTATCATCTTTATCATAATTTTCTGTTTCAATAACTTCATTTTTAATTTCATTTTCCATAATAATCTTCGGTTGATTTGTATCATCAACGGTTGTTTGATTGGCAAGTAGTAGGGCGACTACTACCGTGACTATCAATCTTGTTTTCATATTTCATCAGTCCTTTCTTTGAACACAAACATACCACAAGTTTTTTCACAAGTCTATAAAGAAATCAAAACTTTTTAAATATTTTTTCAACTGAATTCCATAGCGATTATTTCATCTTTTGTAAATTCAAGTGCGTTATACAAAGCAGAGATAATATACGGGACAGGACTTGCAACATTTTTCTTGATTGTATGATTTTCCAAAACAATTCTCGGCATATTATTATCCACAAAACAGATATGCTCATAACTGATATTTTCTAATCTTCTTCGCACATTCTCCTGCATAATCTTTTCGCCCGAAACGATAATATATTTTTGATTATACATCTTTTCAATGGCGGTCTTAAATTCCGAATACAATCTTCCGTTAAGATTTTCTATTTCTGCTTTTTCCAAAATCCCATCTATTGATGATGATTGATTATTATTAAAAATATTAATATTTTTATTTATGTATTTATTGCGGTCATCACAAACACTACCCGGTATTTTTAAAACACCGTTGTCTTGGTTTTTGGAAAGCCTGTCCGTTGGTTTTTCCAAAACCGATACATCATCCGAACCGGTTTTCTCAAACACCATATACAGATTAGATGCAGAACTGCCGTTTGTTTTCTTTCTCTGCTTCTTTGAAATGTATTTTAGTGTAATTAGTCTTTCAATTGATTTTTTCGTCTTGGAGAGGCTGATATTCGTTTCTCTTGCGATTGTTTCGTATGACGGATATGCTGAATTATCTTCATCCGATAATTTGCAGAGGTAGCAGAGTATTCTGTATTCAAAGCAATCTAAATTTTTATCCGTTATGTATTCGTTTGGTATTGTTGTAAAGTTTCCCTTTAATTTTTTCATTGATTTTCCTCCTTAATTTCAAAACAAAAAGCACAGAGATTTTTTCTCCATGCTTTGAAATTGATATTAAGTCGGACTGTGGTTCATATCCTCAACAAAATTCCCCGACAGTAAAGAAAATCAAGGTTTTCAGATGTTGGATACAAACCCTCAAAAACCGCATAAAAAAGCGTGATAACATCACTTACAGTAATATTATCACGCTCTTATGGCGGAGAAGGAGGGATTCGAACCCTCGCGCCGGTTACCCGGCCTACGCCCTTAGCAGGGGCGCCTCTTCGACCTGCTTGAGTACTTCTCCGTATCAGGTAAAGCCGAAAATATATAAATTAAGTTGTAATCAAATTTGGCGGAGAGGAAGAGATTCGAACTCTTGGCTCTTTCGAGTCACTGGTTTTCAAGACCAGCTCCTTAAACCACTCGGACACCTCTCCGCGTGAACATAACGAGTATAACAATATTTTCAGGCTTTGTCAAGAAAAAATATTTTATTTTTAAAACAAAAATCCGCTTATTAGCGGATTTAAATTAAGCGAGTAAGTCTGTAAGCCGAGTTCTGTATTAAACGGTCATCTATCTACGCCGTGTATCTCTACACGGCTCCAGCCACCTTCCCGAGAGACGCCGGGCAGACTTAACCTCTCCTATAAGGTGTTGCTCCGGATGGGGTTTACATGGCACACCGCGTTACCGCAGTGTCGGTGGGCTCTTACTCCACCTTTCCACCCTTACCGAAAGAATCGGCGGTTTATTTCTGTTGCACTTTCCTTAGAGTCGCCTCCACCGGGAGTTACCCGGCACCCTTGCCCTATGGAGCTCGGACTTTCCTCATTGACAAATAAATTGCCCCCGCGACCGCTTGGCTTACTCGCTACAAGAGTATATCACAAAACAACTTCATTGTCAAAGAATATTAAACACATCGCAATTAGATGATGAAATAAAAGTTTCTATTTTATCAGTAAATTTCTCATCAACCCACTTTTTAACGAGATAAGCAGATATTTTTTCACTGTCATAGTGCGAAATTTCTATTATATCCATACCTGAAAAGTGTGCATCACGGGTATCGGAGTGCTTGGTATCACCTGTAATAAATACATCTGCACCCTTATTAAGTGCATCTTTATACACAAATCCTCCCGCACCGGTACACAGTGCTATTGTTTGGATTTCACGGTCTTTTTTTGCGGTTGTTCTCACAAATTTAAGGTTAAATGCATCTTTTATTTTATTTACCAAATCATTTACGGTAATAGTTTTTTTTAGGGTAACAATTCTTCCTGTAAAATCATCGCAAAGAGGCTTTTGAGAAGTTATGCCGAGCATCTTAAAAAAGTAGTCGTTAAGACCGCCTTTTACGGCATCAAGGTTTGTGTGCATTGAATATATAGCTATTTTTTCTTCTATGGCGAAAAGGACAGCCCTTTCTACGGGAGTTTTATCGGTAACGGATTTTAAGGGATTAAAAATAATGGGGTGATGCGTTACGATAAGTTCCGCACCTTTTTCGTTAGCTTCTTTTACAACAAATTCATCACAATCAAGACAGAATAAAATTTTAGTTACCTCTCGGTCATCTTTTCCCACCAAAAGTCCCACATTATCGAAATCAAGTGCCAAACTTTCGGGTGCTTTTTGATTTAAAAATTCACAAATTTCTTTAATTTTCATTTTCAAGCATCTCCGTTTCATCTATAAGATTTTTGTAGTATGAAATCTGTTTATCATCTGTGTTTTTTTCTTTTAAAAGTCCTTCATAACGATTTTTAAAGCGTTTTAGATTCTTTTTAATTAACACATCAAAATATCTCTTGTCCAAAAACTTTTTCCCGATGTGGTATTCGAGTTCGCTGTACGGACTGTCTTGTCCTTTTTCACAGGCAATAACCGAATAGAGTTTGTCATTTTCCAAAGAAAGGTCTTCCGATGTTATTTTATAGCCGAGAGAGTGCACGCATTTTCTGACGAGATACATATCGGTCATTGGTTGAAGTGTCAAAAACCTTATTTTTTCAAGGTCGGCACTTTCTAAAATCGAACATATAACCATTCCGCCCATTCCACCTATGACTACGCTGTCAATTTCACCGCTTTTAAAATTCAAGAGTCCGTTTGAAAGGCGTGTTTCAACATCTTCGCCGGACAGCCTTATGTTCTTTTTTGCTGAGGAAAGCGGACCCTTTTTTATATCCGAGGCGATAACCTTTTCAAATTTTCCGCTCTTTTTAAGGGCAATAGCGACATATCCGTGGTCGCAACCGATATCGGCTATGCATGAGCCTTGCGAAAGCGAAATCAATGACAAGAGCCGTGGAGAAAGCACAAATTTACTCATATAACCATTCCGCCGTTCACACCTATTATTTGACCCGTGATGTATGACGCAGCATCCGATGCGAGAAAAAGAGCGACTTTTGCAATTTCTTCGGGAAGCGAAATTCTCCCGAGCGGTATTTCCTCTTTTAAAGCGTCAATATCTGAATCGGTGTAGCATTTGTTCATATCGGTATCAACAACTCCCGGGGCGATGGCATTTACGGTAATGCCGGAGGGTCCGAGTTCTTTTGCAAGCGACTTCGTAAGAGCATCCAATGCACCTTTTGAAGCGGAATAATACGCCTCACACGAAGCACCTGTACTGCCCCACATGGAAGAAATGTTTATAATCCTTCCGCTTTTTCTTTTTACCATGTCGTCATATACAGTCCTGATTGCAAAAACACTGCCTAAAAAGTTTGTGTCCATAATTTCTTTGATTTCACCTGTTGAAAGAGATGTAAAAACTCCGCCTTTTGAAATACCGGCGTTGTTTATTAAAATATTTACAGAGCCGAAATCTCGTATTGCACTTGTGATTTCTTCCTCTTTTGAAACATCGGCCTTATAACAGAATGCTTTTGTTTCAACAGAGAGTTTTTTTGCGGACTCTTCGTTTTTGTTATAGCAAAAGCCTACTCGATAGCCGTTTTTTGAAAAAATGCGAACAAGTTCTTTCCCTATGCCTCTTGAACCGCCGGTTATAAAAACATTTTTCATTTTAATTCACTCCCAAAAAGTCTTTTTAGTATCAAAAAAGTAAGTGCACCGGTAAAAAATCCAAACATCCCGCCCGAAAAAATCAAGACGGGGAGATAGTAAATAACTCCGGTACTCTCAGTAAGAAGCATTGCCGTAAAAATTTGACCCAAGTTGTGAAAAATCCCGCCCAAAGCACCGACTCCGCACGGAGAAAAAAAACGGCTTTTTTTAGTAATGTACATTACCGTAAAACTTAAAACGGCACCCAGAAAACTGTACAAAAAGCCCGAAAACCCCGAAAAAAGAAACGCACAGATTAAAACCTTTATAAAAGATACAAAAAATGCACCTAAACCGCCGACACAGTAGATAGATATTAAAACGGCAATGTTTGATAATCCTATCTTAACTCCGGGTACGGCGAAAGGAAGCGAAATAAGGGTTTCGACATATCCAAGCAAGACGGATACTGATGCAAGTATTGCAATTTTAGTGAGTTTTTTTGTTTTCATCTTGATACAGCATCATATTCCTTTCCCGATATTTCAACAGAAAACCTGTTAGGCAGGCAAGTTATAACCGCACCTGATTGATTTATTCCTCCTTGGTGCTTACACAACTTGTCAGGACAGGTTGCATCTTTTATATAGGCTTTTTTATTTTCCACAACAACGGTATTTGAACCGTATTTTGAATGAAACTCAAACTCATAATCCTCAGAAAGAGGAATACTTTTTATTAACTCGCCGTTTGAGTATATATTTACTGTTTTACCGGCATCTTTTGGAATAAAAAATGCCAAAAGAATAACGGAACAAACTATTAAAATTAAAACATCACCTTTTTTAATCATAAAAACACCTGTGTATATTTTATATCTTTACAAATTAAAAGTAAAGATGTAAAATCTTTACCATGAAAAAGTTAGTGATATTTTTTAGTTTAATATTTGTGTGTTTATCGCTTTGTTCTTGTGAAAACAGCGTGGTGATTAACGATTTTGCACTTGACACCGACATAAGAATTAAAATGGACAAAAAAAATGAGAAAGAGGCAAAAGAAGCGGCAGAACTTGTAAAAAAGTATGAATCTGTTTTTTCAAGGACGGACGAAAACAGCGAAATCTATCGTTTAAACAACGGTCAAAAAATAACGCCGTCCGATGAAACACTTGAAATTATAAAAGAGGGAATTTACTATTCAAAACTGTCCGGCGGTGCGTTTGACATCACGGTAGAACCGCTGACGAGCCTTTGGCATTTTTCAAAAAGTCCGAGAGTACCTACGGAAGAAGAAACAAAAAACGCACTTTTAAATGTCGGGTATGAAGAAATTTCTCTTGAACCTTTTAATTTAAATAACAGGCGTCTTGACCTTGGTGCCATTGCAAAAGGATATATAGGCTCGAAACTCAGGAGTTTTTTAAAACATGATGCAATTATTGACCTCGGCGGGAATATAATTTTAATAGGCGGACCATACAAAGTCGGCGTTCAAAGTCCTTTTGATTCGTCGGTTTTTGCCACAATGAGCGTAAAAGATGCATCTGTTGTAACTTCGGGTTCGTACGAGAGGTATTTTGAAGAAAACGGTGTAAAATATCACCATATACTTGACACAAAAACCGGCTATCCCGTAGAAACAAGCGTAGTATCCGTAACGGTCGTAACGGAAAATGACACGCAAGCAGATGCATTTTCGACTATTTTTTTCATCTTGGGAAAAGAGAAAGCAGAAAAAATAGCAAAGGACGACATAGGATTTTTATTCGTATATGAAGATGGTTCATATTATGCAAACAGTGTAATGACAGATAAATATAAATTGAAAATAAATCTTGACAAACAATGAAATATGTGGTTTAATCAAGTAAACCGTTGAAAAAGAGTAAGTAGGTCTTATCACTTTTCTCAAAGAGAGTTGCAGGCGGTGGGATTGCAACAGAAAATATATGACTGAATGGGCTTTGGAGGGCAAGCACAAACGAGTAAAATCGGAGTATGCGAGACGGAGCAGCATCTTCGTTAACAAAGGCGGCATATGAAAGTATGCACTGAGTGGGCGATTATTCGCCAAGCAGGGTGGCAACGCAGGATATGTCCTGTCCCGGCAAGTGTCGGGATGGGACTTTTTTAGTTTTACAAAGAAAGGATTTGGTTATATGGAAATACCTTACAAAATTTATCTTGAAGAGAGCGAAATGCCAAAAGCGTGGTACAATCTTCGTGCAGATATGAAAAATAAACCCGCTCCTCTTTTAAATCCCATAACAAAAGAGCCGAGTACACTTGAAGAACTTTCAAAGGTTTTTTGCACAGAACTTGCTATCCAAGAGATAGACGATTCTACGGCATATTTTGAAATTCCGAAGGAGATACGGGATTTTTATAAAATGTATCGTCCGTCTCCGCTTGTAAGAGCGTATTGTCTGGAAAAAATGCTTGATACTCCCGCAGAGATTTATTATAAGTTTGAGGGAAATAACACAAGCGGTTCTCACAAACTTAATTCTGCCATTGCACAAGCATATTACGCAAAAAAACAAGGGCTTAAAGGAGTAACAACCGAAACGGGTGCAGGACAGTGGGGAACGGCACTTTCCATGGCGTGTTCGTATTTCGGACTTGAATGTAATGTGTTTATGGTAAAAGTTTCTTATCAGCAAAAACCGTTTCGCCGTGAAGTAATGCGTACTTACGGAGCAACCGTTACGCCATCTCCTTCCGAAAACACCGAGGTGGGAAGAAAAATTATTGCGGAACACCCGGGAACAGGCGGAAGTCTTGGTTGTGCGATTTCAGAAGCAGTAGAAACCGCAACGACTCACGAGGGATACAGATATGTTTTGGGAAGTGTTTTAAATCAGGTAACGCTTCATCAATCAATAATAGGACTTGAAACAAAGGCTGCACTTGATAAATACGGAGTAAAGCCCGACATTGTAATCGGTTGTGCAGGCGGTGGCTCAAATTTAATAGGACTTGTTGCACCGTTTGCACGAGATAAGATATTGAAAACACATGATTGCGAAATTATAGCGGTTGAACCTTCATCTTGTCCAAGCCTTACCAGAGGCGTGTACGCCTATGACTATTGCGATACGGGAAGAGTTTGTCCTCTTGCAAAGATGTACACGCTCGGAAGCGGATTTATTCCTGCTCCCAACCATGCAGGCGGACTCAGATATCACGGAATGAGCCCGGTTGTATCACAACTTTACGATGATAAGATTATGAAAGCAGTATCGGTAGCACAGACCGATGTATTTGAGGCTGCCGAGAAATTTGCACGAGTAGAAGGAATTCTTCCGGCTCCCGAAAGTGCTCATGCAATAAAAGTTGCTGTTGACGAAGCAATTAAATGCAAAGAAACGGGCGAGAAAAAGGTTATTGTATTCGGGCTTACTGGTACGGGATACTTTGATATGTATGCATACGAAAAGTTCCACGACAATAAGATGGAAAACTACATTCCGTCAGATGATGAACTTAAAGAAGCCCTGAAATATCTGCCCGATATGCAATAAGAAAAAAGGGTATTCACAAAATCAAAAATATGGTGTATAATGTAGGAGAAGTAAGGAAGGATGGTAGAAAATTATGCCTATAACAAAGATTTTGGAAAAAAACGCTTCGCTTTACGGCGAAGAAGTTGCATTGGTCGAGGTAAATCCGGCACTGAAAAAACCGGCAAAAAGAAATTGGAGTGAATTTGACTTAGTTGAGCCATTGACAAGCGAAAGTTACAGGCGGGAAATTACATGGGGCAAGTTTAATTCACTTTCGAATTCGTTTGCTGACGCACTTTTAAAAAACGGAATAACAAAGGGCAAAAAGGTTGCAATTTTATTGATGAATTGCCTTGAATGGTTGCCGATTTACTTTGGAATTTTAAAAACGGGGGCACTTGCGGTACCTATGAATTTCAGATACGCAAGTGATGAAATAAAGTACTGTCTTGACCTTTCGGAGTCAGACTGCCTTGTGTTCGGACCTGAATTTACCGAGAGGGTAAAAGAATTATACAAAGATTATAACACGGCGAAAAAACTTATTTTTGTCGGTGATGCTTGTCCGGAGTTCGCACTTAGTTTTGAAAAATTAATTGAAGGCACGAACAATTCCGATAAGGACATTGAAATAGACGATTCAGACGATGCCGCAATTTATTTTTCATCGGGGACTACGGGATTTCCAAAAGCAATACTGCATGACCACAAGAGTTTAATGCACTCTTGCAAAGTCGAGCAAAACCACCACGGGCAAACCCGTGAAGATAACTTTTTGTGCATACCGCCACTTTATCATACAGGGGCAAAAATGCACTGGTTCGGCTCACTTCTTTCGGGAAGTAAGGCGGTACTTTTAAAGGGAGTAAAGCCCGAGTGGATTATAAATACCGCAAGTGAAGAAAAAGCAAGCATTGTTTGGCTGTTGGTTCCGTGGGCACAGGATATTTTAGATGCTGTCGAAAGCGGAGAAATAAAACTTGAAAATTATGATTTGTCAAAATGGAGATTAATGCACATAGGTGCTCAACCCGTTCCGCCAAGCCTTATCAAGAGGTGGAAGAAGTATTTCCCGAACCATCAGTATGATACAAATTACGGACTTAGTGAGTCAATAGGACCGGGTTGCGTACATCTTGGTGTGGAAAACATTGATAAAGTCGGGGCAATCGGCAAGGCAGGTTATGGCTGGCAAGTAAAAATTGTTGATGAAAACGGCAACGAGGCAGAGGGCGAAAATGTCGGCGAACTTTTGGTAAAGGGCGATGGCGTTATGAAATGCTACTACCGTGATGAAGAAGCAACCAAAGCGGTTTTAAAAGACGGCTGGCTCTACACCGGAGATATGGCAATGCGTGATAAGGACGGGTTTATATTCTTGGTTGACCGAAAAAAAGATGTTATAATTTCGGGAGGAGAGAATATTTACCCGGTACAGATAGAAGATTTCATTCGGTTAAATGATGCGGTAAAAGATGTCGCAGTAATCGGAATGCCCGACCACAGACTTGGCGAAATTTCGGCGGCAATTATTGAGGTAAAACCAAATTGCACACTTACCGAATCCGATGTGGACAAGTTCTGTGAAGCACTTCCGAGATATAAAAGACCGAGAAGGATTATCTTTGACGATATTCCGAGAAATCCGACAGGAAAAATTGAAAAACCGAGACTTCGTGAAAAGTATTGCGGAGTAAGACTTGTTGAAGCACAGATTAAGAGCTGAGAAAAAGTTTTCATATGCTCTGCGGGGGGCATATTTGCCCCCTTTTTTATGTGTAGTTTGTTTGATTTATAATTTAAAGGGAAAGAGGGACTTTGATGCGTGGAATAATTTCAAAAGTTTTGACTTATGCGTTCATAACAATGATTTATCTGTTTATTTACGCAATTATTCGTATGATTTTCCTCGACATAAGAACTATGGGGAGAAAAAAAGGCGGATATGCACAAGCATACTTAAAACTTGTGAATTTAAGGCAGGAGTTTGATTTTCCCATAAGCGAGAGTTATGAAATAGAGGACGAAGTAACGGTTGGAAGGGGAAGGTCAAATACAATCACAATAAAAAATCCGTTTCTTTCAGACAGACATATGAGGATTTTTAAAGAAGACGAAAGTTTTTTCATTGAGGACTTGGAAAGTACAAACGGAACTCTTCTAAACGGCGAAAAACTTACAGATGATGCGTTGGAACTGTGCGATGGCGATAAAATTGAAATAGGCGGGTTGAAGTTTTTATTTGTCAAACCCACTTTGAAGGAGAATTTATGAGTACCAAAAAAGCGGCAAGACCGCTTTGGCTGCTGTTTCTGATAAATTTAATAAGTGCAATGTGCATTAATGTGTCAAGAGGGACTTTCTTGGATGCAGAAGTTTACATAATGCTTGGAGCGGTGTTCTTTTCTACGCTTATAGCATATCTTTTGGCATCAACGATTGAACTTGGAGATTCATATCTTCTTTTAGCATCATCGCTCCTTGCTACAATCGGAATAACAGTTCTTTTAAGATTGAAAAGCAACTACGGAATAACGCAGGCACTGTGGTTTGTTGCAGGAGTTATGTGCTTTTTGGTGGTCGCATTTATCTATAAGAGCGTAAAAAAATGGTACGGCGTTTCTGTTTTGGCGACATCTGTTTCGGCACTGCTTTATACCTTAACGCTTCTTTTCGGTACAACGCACAAAGGAGCAAAAAACTGGATTTCAATAGGCGGAGTGCGTTCAATTCAGCCGTCAGAGTTTATTAAAATACTTTTTGTGCTTGCTTTTTCCGCAATATTTTCAGGGGTTGAAAATAAAGGAATACTGTTTAACACTAACAAAAAAAGACTGATTACGGCAGATGCTGTTTTCGTAATGAATATGGGATTTTTAGTGCTTCAAAGAGAATGGGGAACACTAATGCTTTTCATTATGGTGTTTATTGGTTATGCAGTTGTCTTTTCAAATTCAAAAATGTATGTACTTATTAATGTTTCATCTGCCTTTTTGTGCGGAGTGGCAGGTTCTATGGTCCTTCCTCACATAAGAAAAAGAATAGATGTGTGGATTGATCCTTATGCTGATATGGCAGGAAGCGGATATCAAATAACACAGTCCCTTTTTGCAATAGGCGAGGGTGGTGTTATGGGAAAAGGAATAGGACTTGGCAGTCCGTACTTCATACCCGAAGTTCACAGTGATTTCATATTTTCCGCAATTTGCGAGGAAATGGGGCTTTTGGGTGGAGTAGCGGTTATTATGATATACTTTTTGATAGTGTATCGTGGATTTAAAATTGCACTTTCAGCTACGAATCCGTTTAATAAAGCGGTGGCTTTTGGAATTTCATCAATATTGGGATTTCAGACATTTATAATAATAGGCGGAGTTATAAAACTTATTCCGCTTACGGGAATCACGCTTCCGTTTATAAGTTACGGCGGTTCGAGTATGATTTCAACCTTTGCACTTTTGGGAATACTGCAAGGCATTTCGGGAAAGGCAGGCGAGATGACAAATGAACTGTAACAAAAGAATTATTACCGTTTTTTCCGTTATATGTGTGCTTTTATTGTCGCTTACCTTGTTTTTAACATACTTTGAAGTGTTTAGGGCAGATAAAGTAATAAAGTCAAGTTACAACAAAAGAATATGGGAAAACGAAGATTCTGTTGTAAGAGGAAGCATTATGGACAGGACGGGAACAATACTTGCTTTAAGCGAGAACAAAAAGCGAAGATACCCGTTTAAGGACCTCTACACTCATGTAATAGGATATAATTCAAGAACCTACGGAAAGACAAACCTTGAATTAACATATAACACATATTTGACGACAGAGTATGACTTATTACTTCATTCTGACGAGAAAAACGGGGCAAGTCTTGTTCTTTCGATAGACCATGGACTTACAAAAGTCGCACAACAAGCACTCGGCTCGGCGATAGGCTCGGCAGTTGCGATAAATCCGAAAACAGGCGAGGTTTTGTGCCTTTATTCAAATCCCACATTTGACGCAAATGAAGATATGCTGATAAAAAATTGGCCGGATTTATCGGAAGACGACAATTCACCGTTTCTTGCAAGAGCAACCAAGGGACTTTATCCGCCCGGTTCCACATTTAAAACCATAATTGCGGTAAGTGCTGTTAAAAACGGACTTAGTGATTATACGGTAAATGACGAAGGCAAAGTAAAAATTGACGGCAAAGAGTTTAAAAACTATGACGGACACATATACGGCGAATTAGACCTTAAAAAAGGATTTGCAAAGTCAAGCAATGTAATGTTTTGTTCATTGGCTACCGAACTCGGAGAGAAAAATGTAAAGTCTGTTACCGGTGATTTTATGGTAGGAAAAGAAATAGACTTTGATTTGTCGCTTTCTCAGTCGAAATTTCCATATACATTTATGAGTAAGACGGATTTGGCGTCTGTCGGAATGGGACAAGGTAAAATTTTAGTAACTCCTCTTAATATGGCACTTGTGGCAAGTGCGGTTGCAAATGACGGAGTTATGATGAAACCGTATCTTGTGCAGACGGCACTGTCAAAGGGAGGAAAGGTAGTGTATTCCGCGAGGCCGAGTGTTCTTTCTACCGCATTTGACAAAAGTATTACTCCATACATAAAAGAATACATGGCAGAGTGTTGCAAGACGGGAACAGGTACGGGAGCAAGGATTCCCGGTATAGAAGTTTGCGGAAAAACGGGAACGGCGGAAAATGCAACCGGAAAAGACCATTCTTGGTTTATAGCATTTGCACCGAAAGACAATCCCGAAATAGCGGTAGCCGTCATGATGGAATCTTGCGGAAAAAGTGGTTCGGCGTGTTGTCCGATTGCTAAAAAAATGATAAATTATTGGCTTTTTAGATAGCAGAAAAGAGGTTTTAAATAAAAACCTCTTTTTTTGTTGCAATTTTTTTTTAAATTGCTACTTTCTTTTGACAAAAAAAACAATGCTCGTTTGCTAAAATAATGGCGGTGAAAAAAATGAGCGTATATATAGATGTTCTTTTTTTGACGAACATGATAATAAATTACATAATACTGTCTTTAAGTGCAAAACTTGCAACGATAAAAGCAAGTCCGATAAGACTTATCCTTTCGGCGATGCTTGGAGCGGTGTATGCGGTCTGTATGTTTTTCCCAAGACTTTCGGTTTTTTATTCGGGACTCGGCAAGGTAATAATATCTCTTTTAATGCTTACGGTCGCATTTAAAATATACAGTATAAAATCGTTTATCCGAATGTGCCTTTCGTTTTATCTTGTCAGCATTTCTCTTGCGGGAGCGATTCTTTGTATATTCTATTTTACCGATTGGGGGAAAAGACTCGGAGCGATATATTCTAACGGAATATTGTATTTTAATCTTCCGTGGCAGATGCTTTTTATAGCGTGTATTGTTTGCTACATATTCATTAAGGTTGCATCATTTTTTATAGGCAGAAATCTTGTAAGAAAAAACTTGATACTTCCGGTAAAAATAAAACTCGGAAAAAACGAAACGGAATTTTTGGCACTTTTAGACAGCGGAAATGCACTTTCAGACCCAATAAGCGGAGCACCTGTAATAGTTGTCGAGTATGAAAGCATAAAAGATATTTTATCAAGCGAGGCAAAGATTCTTTTTGAAACGGTAGATGAAAAAAATATCGTGGCATCAAGTGATATTTTAGAAGAATCAGGGCTTAAAATAAGGCTTATTCCGTTTTCTTCTCTCGGCAGGGAAAAAGGAATTTTAATAGGATTTCTGCCCGATGAAATGAAACTTTTAAGTGAGGGAAAAACAGAGGATTTAAGCGGATTTACAGTAGCTGTTTACAAGAACAAACTATCCTTTGACAAAAATTATCAAGCACTGCTGAGCATTGATGTAGCAAAAAATGTAGGGGGTATTTTATAATGCGAGAAGATAAAAAACTAAGTATAATTTTAAAATGTGTTGCCTTTTTTGAAAAACTTAAAATTGAAAGAGGAATATACTATATATGCGGAAGCGATACACTTCCGCCGCCGCTTTCAAAAGAAGATGAAGAGTTTTATATCAAGAGTATAGATGATGAAAAGTCGAAAAGCACACTCATCGAACACAACCTTCGTCTTGTGGTGTACATAGCAAGAAAATTTGAAAATACGGGAGTTTTTTTGGAGGACTTAATCTCCATCGGGACTATCGGTTTGATTAAAGCAGTAAACACATTTTCGCCCGAAAAGAACATCAAACTTGCTACATACGCATCTCGTTGTATTGAAAACGAAATTTTGATGTATCTGAGGAAAAACAGTTCTAAAAAAACAGAGATTTCGCTTGACGAACCGCTAAACACGGATATTGACGGGAATGAACTGCTTTTGTGCGATATTTTGGGCTCCGATACCGAAGTTGACTCAAACCTTGACAAGGAAGCAGAGATAGAAATACTTTTTAATGCCATAAAAAAACTTTCAAAAAGAGAAAAACGGATTATGGATTTAAGGTTTGGACTGTCCGGCGGCAGGGAAAAGACACAAAAAGAAGTTGCCGATATGCTCGGAATAAGCCAAAGTTACATATCAAGACTTGAAAAAAGAATAATATCCCGCCTTAAAAAAGATATATTAAAAAATGCTCAATAGAGCATAAAAAAAACCTTTGTGGGAAGAATTTGTTATACGAAATTCTTTTTACGGAGGTTTTTTATGATTAACAAAGTTGAAATATGCGGTGTAAATACTTCAAAGCTTCCCACACTGACAAAAAAAGAGAAGGACGAACTTTTTGTAAAAATCAAAAGTGGCGACAAAGATGCAAGGGAGGAGTTTATTCGCAAAAATTTGAGGCTTGTTTTAAGTGTAATAGGAAAATTTTCAAACAGAAATGAACAGGCGGACGATTTATTTCAGGTTGGGTGTATTGGTCTTATCAAGGCGATAGACAATTTTGATTTGAGCCAAAATGTGCAGTTTTCTACC
The DNA here is from genome assembly GCA_045615705.1 of Clostridia bacterium. Lineage (GTDB taxonomy): Bacteria > Bacillota > Clostridia > UMGS1883 > UMGS1883 > JAZLFH01. Next base: position 38,056 of record JAZLFH010000053.1, on the reverse strand, counting down.
TATGCAGTTCCGATGATAATAGGTGAAATTCGCCGTTATCTTCGTGATAATAACTCGGTCAGAGTTTCTCGCTCGCTGAGAGATATCGCATACAAGGCATTAGGAGCAAGAGAAAGGCTGATGAGAGAAAAGGGCAGAGAAGTAACAATAGAAGAAATAGCAAAAGAACTTGATGTTAAAAAAGAAGATGTATGCTTTGCATTGGACGCAATTCAAGAACCCGTTTCACTTTACGAACCGATATATCATGACGGTGCAGATACCGTATTTGTAATGGATCAGGTAAAAGATGAAAAAAATATTGACGAAAACTGGCTTGAACACATTTCACTCAAAACCGCTCTTGATAAACTTTCGGAAAAGGAAAGATGTATTTTAAAACTCCGCTTTTTTTCAGGCAAGACTCAGATGGAAGTGGCAAGTGAAGTGGGAATAAGTCAGGCACAGGTTTCAAGACTTGAAAAAAGTGCTTTAATGCACATGAGATCAAGCATTTAAAGAATGTTTTCAATGTTAACTTTGCCTTTAAAATATATGTGTTCAGTCTGCATTTTAAGGTGGGAGCAAAGAGCCATTGCTTCCGCCTTTTCTTCATCACGAATATAGTTAAAAAGTTCATTAAGCATTCCCTCGTAATCGTCAATTTCGCTGTGCGATGAAACAATAAAAAGAAATTTTGAGTGTCTGTCCCAACGGCTTTTAAGAGCGTTGAAATCATAAAGAGCCTTTTGAAAGTCGTTTAAAATTACCGAAGCATAAACAGAATCAACTTTTTCTGTGAGTTCATCGGATATTTTTTTTAAATAATATCTTTCAAATCCGGCAAAAGAAATCAGTAATACAATAATTAAAAACGCACAAATTAAACTTTTCATAATCAATCCCTTATTTGCAAAAATATTTTTTTGTCCTCGTCAGCCACGAGCAACAGAACAGACTTAATGTCTTTAATGTTATAAGATGACAAAGTTTTATAAACCCACTTTTCATCAACACCTATCACGGAAAGGTTATTTTTTCGCATCTTGCCGTCTGCAATTATGGTAAAACTCACTTTTTCCTGATCGGGAGAGATATTCATATCGTTTGGAGTGAGCGGACGGGAAGTGCTTTTAGGTATAATACTTATCTGCCCGTTTGTTTCAAGCATTGCCGAGTGGATTTCATTTAAATCATAGTAACCGCTTAAACGAAGTTGTTCCAGCAAGTCATCGGTGTTAATTCTAAGCCGTTCCAAGTTCTTTTCAATAATTTTTCCGTTTTTTATTATTGATTCGGGAGAGCCCGAAAAAAGTTTTCTGACAGTCCGGCTTTTCATAATCAAAAACGAAAAGATAATTTCACTGACTACAAGTGTAAAAATGGGAATAATACCGTCAAGAAGTGAAATATCTTTGCTCTGCATGGGAACAGACGCCAAGTCTGAAATCATAAAAGCAATTACAAGTTCGGTGGGTTGGAGTTCGCCGAGTTGCCTTTTCCCCATAAGACGCATAGCAAAAATTACGGTAACATACAGAATGAATGAGCGGATTATTAAAAGAGCCATACAAACCTCCTTGACAAAAGATTATTAAGTAATATAATTAAATGTGGTGATTGATTTGAATATAAAAAAACTGACAAAAACGGCAATATTTTTGCTTGCGGCGATTGTTTTTCAATCCCTTGTACTTATCCCCAAAATCGAAAGTCTTCCGTATGTCGTAATTTATGCTGTGGGTTCTTTGGTTAACTTAACTATACTTTTGTCAGCAATGGCAGACGGTAAGTCCACAGCGGTTTATATAGGAATTATAACTCCCGTATTGGCGTATTTTGAGGGAAATTTAGTGTCAATTTCACTAATTCCGATAGTTGTGGCAGGAAATGTGGTATATATCTGTTTTTACTATTATCTTCAAAAATACAATAAATATTTAGCACTTGTAACATCGGCAGTTGCAAAATGGATGGTAATGTTTTACGGCGGAATGGGAATTTTAAAAATGCTTTGCCGTAATAATCCGGGGTTTATCGAAAGTACAAGTGTATTGTTTAATATTCCCCAAATTGTAACGGCACTGATAGGCGGAATAGCGGCTATTGGACTTTATGAGTGCTTTTTCAAAAAAGAAGGTGTAATATGACTGTTTACAATACGGCACGAAAAATCAACGGAAAAATTAAAGCATACAAAAGGAAAAGAGCGGGAGAGCATCTTTCTGCGGTAAGAAGAATAGAAAGAGTTGCACCGTTAAATAAAAGAGTGTGTGCGATGACCTTTGATGACGGCCCGAGTGCAATGCTTGCGACAAATAAAAGCGAGGGCTTGACAAAGATTTTATGCGACATTTTAAAAGAGTACAATTCTTACGCCAGTTTTGATATTATAGGCACTACCGAAAATAATTATCCCGACAAAGAAGGAAGAGCGGGCGATTTTACATGGAGCGGAGTGCATTTTGACCACTATCCCAAATTTAACGAAGATAAAAAAGCAGGTGCGGTAAATCAAAAAGAATTGGTTAAAATGCTTCTTGATGCAGGAAATGAAATTACAAACCATTCGTATACACACAGGCTTTTCGGCAAAATGCGTGCAATATACGGAAAAAGGATTTGCCAAGACTCATTATCCGATGTAGTAAACGATTTAAATATGCTTCATAAGTTTATGGAGGATAATTTCAATTATAAAATGACACTTTCTCGTCCGCCACACTATATAGACAGAATTAAAGGTGGAGCGAGCAGTTATGATGCATACAGAATAATGGGATACAATTATATGGCGGCAAGTTTTGACGGCAGAGGTTGGCAAGGACTGAATGATTACAATGATGAAGTAAGCGATATGATAAGACCTATGGAAAAGGCACTCGTTGAAGACGAGAACTCTTTAAACGGACAGATAATTTTTCAAAAAGACGGTTGCAACATGAATCTTAGAACGCCGATTGCAGATGCGTTAGAACCACAGTTAAAACTTTTAAAAAATGCAGGATACGAAATCGTGTCTGTTTCGGAACTTTTACGAAGGATGCCGTTTGAAGATGTTAAAGAAGATGATGAGTTTTTACCGTATGTGAAAAACCTTTTGGAAAAGAAGCACACAATAGGATATCAAAATAACACTTTCCAACCCGACAGATACATTAGCGATGACGAGTTTTACATAATGTGTACAGAGCCGGATTTGTTTAAGGTAAAAGAACATCTTTCATATAACGCAATGGTAAAAACAGCCAGAGATTATGCCGCAGATAACGGACTAATCTTAAAAGGCGGAATTTCCGGAGAGTCTGTTTACAGACTTTCGGAGGAAAAGGAAATTAATCTTGAAACCCCTATTAAAACTATAAAAAACCTAAAACGAAGAGATGTAATGGAAGTTGTATCAAAACTTTCAAAATAAAAATCAGATGACCAAAAGGTCATCTGATTTTTATTTGCCCTAAGGAAAGATACTCTATGAGGCTACCGTCAAACTTCGCCTCTCGGAGTGCTTGCGTATGCCTTCGGGTTCAGTTTAACTTCTGCACTATTTTTTAAGTCCATCAGTAAAGAAGCATGAATATCATCTTAGCCGCTTCCGCTCTGGTAGCGAAATTTTTAGGTCCGAATGTTCCGTTGTCATATCCGCTGATTATTCCGCCTTTTACAAATTTCTTAACACTGTCTTTTGCATAATCCGAAATTAAACCTTCGTCAGAAAAACTCTTTTCTTCAGAAGTTTCTCTGATTGTAAATTTGTCAGAAATTCCGCTTGCTCTGTCTAAAAGCACTGCCATATCTTCACGAGTTATGTTTTTGCCACTTCCGAATTCACTGTCGGATATACCGTTTACAATACCGAGTTTAACAGCACTTGCGACATATCCGTAGTACCAAGCATTTTTGGGAACATCATCAAAGTTGCATACGGCGGTGTTATCATATACGCCGAGCGACTCAACAATAATTTTGACAAATTGCTCTCTTGTGATGTTGTTATCGGGGGCAAAAACAGTCGGGCTCATACCCGAGAGAATTCCCGCACTTACAAGACGCTGAACATAAAGAATTGCCCAATGTGAAGAAGGAAGATCGGTAAAGTTAAATACAGATGTAACAGGCTCTGTATTGTCATTTGTATTGTTGTCGGTATCGTTTGTGTTTGAAGATGAATCGTTTCCTCTTCCTCCGCCAAGGTTTACTGATTGACCGCCTTTTGAATCGGAAGATGAAGTTCCTCCCTCAGACTCGCCGCCTTCGTTTTCGCCTTCATTTTCGCCTTCGCCTTCGGTTTCGTCGTTATCTCCAAAGTAATCTTCGGGAACTTCAATAAATCCTGCGATTGACTTTTCATCAAGCATCATTACGAATGAAGTTTTTTCATGCTCGTTTTCAGGGCGATTCATAAAGCCTACAAAATCCTCAAGAACGACCAAAAATTCCTGCATAGCACTTTCGTTTTCTTCATAGAACAAGCCAAGACTTGCCGAAGCAACGGAATCAAGGTTTTTGTTTAATAAAACTGCCCAGTTTTCATCAAGAGTAACGAGAATTATAGGTTCACCGTTATTTACTACATATACCTCATTAATAAAGGAAAGAGCACTCATAAACCAATAAAGTCCAAAACACCTGTCTTTAAGAAAACCGTTAAATCCGGGGTATTTATCAAGAACATAATTAAAACCGTATTCATCACATATTCCCGGATTCCCTGTCATTGCATGGCTTAAAACCATATCTACCGAAGATTGTGAAGCACTTTGCGAAAAGTCGTAAAGACCGAACAAGCAAGGCATGATTTCATCAACAATTATATCGTCATCACTGCAAATTCTTTCAAGTAAGGAAAGTTCGTCATCCGTAAAATCAGCGGGATTTTTAACTACATTTCCGCTCTTTTGATAGTTGTTGACACACATAAGATTGATTAAGTCTTCCTGCGTTTGAGGAGAGTAAAAACCGTTCATAAAAAACTCAAACAAATCGTTTTCCGATGCCAATGCGGGGAATGCACAAAGAGATACCAAGAAAATTGCCGTAATTAGAATTGATAAAAACTTTTTCATATTGATTCCTCCAATTAAAAAAATTATATCACAAAAGGTTATCGCATGCAATATGATAAAATTTGTATATTATGCATAAAAAGTCAATTAAATAATTGTAATATTTTTACTCTTTCTACAAAACACAATATGTGCTATTATAAATCTAAATGGTGTACCTATATTAATATTAGTAGTGAGGAGGATTAAAATGAACAAGTACACTGCTGACAAAATTCACAATGTCGTACTTTTATCACATGGAGGGGCAGGTAAGACATCGCTTGCGGAAGCGATGCTTCATTTGGCGAATGCGTCCGACAGACTTGGGAAAGTCGCTGACGGAACGAGCGTTTTGGATTATGACCCAGAGGAGATTAAGAGAAAGATTTCCATAAATACTTCTATCGCACCGTTTGAGTGGAAAGATAATAAGATAAATCTTATTGATACACCCGGATATTTTGATTTTGCGGGTGAAGTGGTTCAGGGAGTTAGAGTGGCTGACGGAGCGGTCATAGTGGTTCACGGCAGAAGCGGTGTGCAAGTCGGTACGGAAAATGCTTGGGAATATGCGAGCGAGAGAAATATACCGAAAATATTTTTCGTAAACGCAATGGACGATGAAAATGCAAATTTCAGTACGGTTTTAACCTCTCTTAAAGATAAATTCGGGACCAGCATAGCACCGTTTAGAGTGCCGATTAAAGATGGCGGAAAACTTTTGGGATTTGTTGATATTGTTGATAATAAAGCGTATATGATTAGTGGCGAAACAGACACGGAAGGCGAAATCCCGTCATATATGGAAAGTGAAATTGAAATCTATCGTCAGGCACTTATTGAGGCGGCGGTTGAAACTGACGAAGCACTTATGGAAAAATACTTTGCCGGGGAAGAAATCAATGACGATGAACTTTCTAAGGCTGTAAAAAGTGGTGTAAAGGCGGGAGAAATTTCTCCTGTTTACTGTGGCTGTGCCTTAACTTGTGCGGGTGTTATGCCGCTTATGAACGGACTTTGCAAGTATTTTCCGTCAGCTGCCGATGCAAACAACGAAATGGCAGGAGATACTGAAATTGTCTGTGATGAATCTGCACCGCTTTGTGCAATGATTTTTAAGACTGTTGCCGATCCTTATGTCGGAAAAATGTCTTTGTTTAGAGTTTTTTCCGGAATAATGAAAGCAGACAGCACTGTTTATAACGCAAGCAAGGAAGCAAACGAAAAGATAGGAAAACTTTATATTCTCCGTGGAAAGAAACAGATTGAAACTTCTCAAATCGGTGCGGGAGATATAGGCGTTGTTACAAAACTTATGGTTTCCGCAACGGGAGATACACTTTGCGACAGTTCAAGAAAAGTAGTGCTTGAAAAGATGAATTTCCCTAAGCCCAATATGTCCCTTGCAATACTTCCGAAAGCAAAAGGCGATGAAGAAAAGATAGGAACAGGTCTTAATAAACTTGTTGAAGAAGACCCGACATTTAAGGTGGAAAATAACACAGAAACTCATCAGATGATAATATCCGGTATCGGAGAACTTCATATTGATGTTATTACGAGCAAACTTTTGACAAAGTTCGGCGTTTCCGTTGACCTTGTGGAGCCTAAGGTTGCGTATCGTGAAGCAATCAGAAAAACAGTCAAAGTACAGGGCAGACACAAGAAACAGTCGGGCGGACACGGACAGTTTGGTGATGTTTGGATAGAGTTCTCTCCGCATGACGGTACGGACTTGATATTTGAAGAAAAGATATTCGGCGGTGCAGTACCTAAAAACTTCTTCCCGGCGGTAGAAAAAGGACTTAGGGAATGCATAGGCAAGGGCGTTTTGGCAGGTTACCCCGTTGTGGGACTCAAAGCGTGTCTTGTTGACGGGTCGTACCACCCGGTAGATTCTTCCGAAATGGCGTTTAAGGTTGCGGCTTCGCTTGCTTATAAAGAGGGCTTGAAACAAGCAAACCCCGTACTTTTAGAGCCGATAGGGAAATTGACTGTAAAAGTTCCCGACCAGAGCATGGGCGACATTATGGGCGATATCAGTAAGCGTAGAGGCAGAATGCTCGGAACAAATCCGATAGGAAAGGGCATAACGGAAGTTGTAGCGGAAGTTCCGATGGCGGAAATGACAAAATATGCAACAGACCTTCGTTCCATGACGCAGGCACGAGGAAAATTTGAACTCAGTTTTGAAAGATACGAAGATGCACCGGCAAATATAGCCCAAAAGGTTATAGAAAGTGCGAAAATTGAGGAAGAATAATAAGAAAAGGAGAAACTGCAAAATGCAGTTTCTCTTTTTTTATCAATATAGAGCCACTTTTTATATACAAAAAGATTTACAGTTTTTTATTACATATTATTTTCCATGCCTATCCAAATAATAATTATTATTTTTTCAAATATACACCATGCAAAAAGACGATAGATTTCACTCTACCGCCTTTTTGCTTTTTATTCTTAAAACTTATTTTGTAATAACAACCTGCTGTGTTTCCTCTAACCATTCAACCTCTGCACCAAGATTTTCTGCTACAAATCTGATTGGCAGATAGGTTCTGTCATTTTCTATAAATGCAGAGCTGTCAAGTGCAACTTCTTCACCGTTTACAAAAGCAACACTTTCACCAATTGAGATTTCAATTTTTAAGCCTTCGCTCAAAATTGTAACTAACCGTTTTTCACCGTCCCAATCTACCGTACAGCCAAGTGCTTCTGCGATAAATCTTATTGGAAGCATCGCTCTGTCGTTTACAATTTTCGGAGCAACATCGTTTGCTTTTGTTTCACCGAATACGGTTGCTTCTTTTTGACCGATTGTAAGAATAATTTGTTTTTGGGAATTATCAACTGGTTTTTCTTCCCATCCGGCATAAAGTGTAAAGTCTTTGGTAACCTTGCTTGCAAAATTATATTTGGTTGTAAGGTTTTTATTGGTGTACCAGCCTGTGAAGGTAAAGCCTTCTTTTGTCGGTGCAGTCGGCTCGGGTACTGTGCCGTTTCTCTTTACGCTAACGCTCTTTATCGCATTTGCACCGTTTGTTTCAAATTTTACTGTATATGATGAAATACCGCTGCCACCTGAACTTCTTGATGGTGCTGTATATATTGCATACTCGGAAAAGTGTGTGAGCGTTGCTGTAACAGTTTTTGTTGTTGAATTATATGTCACAGGAATATTTTCGGTTGTTCCGTCTGCTTTTACGCATACCATCTTAACATTTCCGCTTACATACTTATCATATACAAGATTTACAGTAATTTTTCCACTATTAAAGCTGGTTATGTTTTCACCGTCGCACATTAGTGACAATTCATATGTTTCAGCATTTGATAAATTATTGATAGTTTTCTTTTGTTCATCATTTGTCACTACATTTTCAGCTTTATTTATTCCAAAGGTTATATTATTGCCGGATGCTCCTGCTAAAAATGTAAGTACAGCTTTATCGAAAAGAACAGTTGCACTTTCTCCGGCCTTTCCGTCATTTAATGTTAGTTCAAGATCTGCCGTATCTTTGATATTTTCAAAGACTGTTTTCGAAACAGAAACATTTTTAACTTCTTTTTCTGCAATGTCTGAAAAATCAAGAGTAATCTTGTTTGTATCCGGTTGAATATTTGAAATATCCAATCCCGTTACAACGGCGGTATCATTAATTATTCCCGCAGTAACCTCAACATTTTCTGTTGCCGATACTTCACTTGTCGAGTCCATTTGTTCGGTTATTTCCAAAGTTTTTGTTGATACTTTATAGTTGTCTGCTTTAGCCCCTGTTAATTCGAATGAAGAAACCACAGATGTTATATCATTTCCGGAAACAATTTTTACAGATGTAAGTATCTTATTAAAATCAAGTTTGACATCTTTATCGGCTGCCAATACTCCATCTAATTCGGCTGTCTTGTTCTTTAAGTTTATTGCTTTTACCTGAATGTCTTTTTTATTAACGGTAAATTTCTTTGTAGCCGTAGTCTGTGTATAATCGTTATTTCCCGGTTCGGTTACCGTAACTGTTACCTCTCCTGCCGCTTTAATTGTAATATTTCCGCTATTGTCTATTGTCGCAACATCGGGATTATCAATTTCGTAAGTAAATGCAGCAAGTTTACTTGTACTATCCGGTGTTACATTCACCTTAAAACTACTATCTCCGTATGTTTTTGCAGTAATATCTGAAATAACTATGTTTTGAGGTGTTTTGTCAACAACGGAAAGTTTTCCCTTTGTAAATGTCAAACTATAGTTTGATGATGCTTTAAGTGTTCCTTGTGCAATATCAAAACGTCCTAACTTTGAACCATTTGCAGTTGTTGTAAGATTTCCTGTCAATGTATCAGAACCAAACAATTTACCGTTTGTAATTGTATATGTAAGTACTGGAACAGTTGCACCTTTTACAATAGTAATGTCATCTGCTTTAACAGAAATTGGAGCTTTTTCTATTGTCAACTTTGCGGTTAAAGTCAAATCATTATAACCCTCACAAGTAATTTTTACAGTTGCATTATATGTACCGGCATTTGTTGCTTTATTGTTTGTATAGGATACCTTTGCTCCTTCAGGCAGATTTCCTGAAACAGTTATTTCTTTTTCGGTACCGTCATAGGTAAATGATTTATTAGAAAAGGTTACATTTGAAAAATTATTATTCCCTTCATTTATATTCATTTTATAAAATTTTTTGTCTTTTTCAACAATAATAAACTGTGATCTATCGCCTACAAGATAAGGAATAAGACCTGTACCTTCAAGATTAATTATGTCACCCGTTTTTATAATCATAATATAACCTTTAAATTCGCATTCGTCTTTATCTTCATCGAAATACACGCAATCTGATAAACTGTACTTGTCAGAGTTTGTATCTCTTGGTTCGCTTACTTTGTTATTATCCTTATCTATATAATAGTATGCACTTTTATCATCCAAACGAACTTTTGCGGCACCATTTTTAAAAGAATAGGCGTCTTCATACATAAATGGAATAACTACTGTGCCCATTTTGTCAATATAACCGAATTTTCCATCTTTTCTCATCATAAGAAGACCTTCTGAAAGGTCTGCAGCATATTCGTATATAAAATCTGTGATCATACTACCTGAAGTATCAATAACAGCATATCGATCATTAAGCATACTTATACGTTTCCTTACTACGGCAACACCGTCATTAAACATTCCGATAGCATTTGCCTGATGTTCAGGGGAAAATACAATTTTACCGTTTTTGTCTATTAAACCGGAATTGTTAGCAGTATGCATATAATCCCAATCGGCGAAAAAATCTCCAACAATAAATAAATCATTTCCAACGGATCCATAAATAACTTGATCTTCATTTAACATAACAGAAGCACTTGTTTTTTGCCCGTTTTTATTTATCCAATACCATTTACTATCTGAAGCCGATTTTCCCCATCCACCATTTTCTGAAAAATCAACGGAAAGTTTGCTATATATATCATTATAAACGGTATTTGTTTTAATATTATAAATTACATATTTCCGACCATTCAAGTCAGAAGTCCTACAAGCAATTAAACCATTTGACAGATAATAACAAAATTCATATTCAAGAAAAGTTCTTATTCTTTTTCCAGTTGCATCATAAAAGATATGTTTACATCCAGTACTGCTTCCATATATTGTATTCGATGCCATAAAATATGTTTTTCCGTCCACCGAAAAGACATTTATATCCCTGGCAGTATTACTGTTTAAATCATCAGATGCATCAATAACTATGTTATTATCTTCAGCACAGTATAAAGCCGTTCCGTTATTGCAGAAAATATACGTTTTCCCGTTGGAGATTTGATCTTCCATAACTAAAGTTGAACCGAAATCACCCCCCAACATAATAGTATCAAGATTAACTGGTATAGGAGTTAATGTATATGTAACTTCCTTTGCTTGGACTGTCATAACCAAAAAATTGAAAAATAGGCATAACATCATAAATAAACTAATTTTTCTTTTCATAAAAATCCTTCTTTCTTTAAAATAATCATATTTTGCATTTTTTGAAGGAATCCCTCCCACGCATATAATCCTTATAAATTAAAAAATGCGCCAACCGAAGCTGACGCATGAAAAACGCAAACTCCGATTGCTGCGACACAAACTTAACGCCTACACAAGTATGCGAAAATAGAGTATGCATTTTTACCAAAAGATATAAAAATACACACTTGTGCTAAGCGTTAGTATTAAGTTTATGTCGCAACTACATTGTACCATACATTACCTATAAATGCAACAAAAATTTTGCACTAAAAAAGCAGTAACCGATACAATGTATATGTTACTGCTTAATTTTATTTTCAAAACAAAATCGCTTGCGATTTTTTACCTTACTTCTTCCATATTCACTATTACTTTTTACTTCCAAAAAATCCTCGTGCGGTAGAACTTTAAGTAAGAGTGAAGAGGGAATAGTGAATAAGTAAAAATCCCCGTTCCTTAGAACGAGGATTTTTGGTGACCCTACGGGGACTCGAACCCCGGTCTTCGCCGTGAGAGGGCGACGTCCTGGACCGCTAGACTATAAGGCCGTTTATTTTATGCGTTTGTTAGTATAATATAATAATGAACCTGTGTCAATACATTTTTTACTTTTTTGTCAATTCGGCATCATACCTCTGTCGCACAGGCTTGTGAATTTATCGCCGGAAACTATTATATGGTCAATTACGGAAATGCCGATACTTTCAAGCGTATCGCATATTTTTCCGGTAACCGAAAGGTCTTCTTCTGACGGATGAATAATCCCGGATGGGTGGTTGTGTGCCAAAACTACGGAACTTGCATTATATTTAAGTGCTGCCGCAACAATTTTTCTAATGCTTACATTACTCTCATTTACAGTGCCACGGTCAACAATTTCATAGCCGAGTAACGCGCGTTGATTGTTAAAACACATAACCGCAAAGGTTTCGTTTGTATTAAAACCGATAATAGAAGATGCAAAATTCCCCATATCGGTAGAATTACGCATAATATTTCTTTTTGAAAAGCGGTCTGCGGTGTAGTAACCCGTGAGCGAAGGAATCATCTTAATTAAAATTCCCGCAACATAACCTACACCATCAACCTTTACAAGTTCGGACAGGTCGGCATCACAAACGGCAGAAAAACTTCCGAAGTTGTCTAAAAGACGATGTGCAATATCGTTTGTGTTACGCCTTGGTATTGCATAAAAAAGCAAAAGTTCCAAAACTTCATGCTCTGCCAAAAGTTCTAATCCTGATTTTTCAAATTTTTTTCTGAGTCTGTCTCTGTGCCCATCGTGCATAACTCCGCCTCCGTTTCCATTATACAAAAAAGGGGAGATATTGTCAAATAATATAATTTTGAAATTATGTTTGATTTTTTTTTAATATTCTTATATAATGTAACAAAAAACTTGAAAGGCGATATGTTTATGAAAAAGAAAATTCTTGAATTACTCGAAAAGGACAGCCACCTTACATCTTCGATGATTGCAACTATGCTTGCCGTACCCACCTCCGATGTGGAAACAGCCATCAAAGAACTTGAAGACGAGAGAATTATTCTTGGATATAAGACATTGGTAAATTGGGAAAAGACAGACCGTGAGGAAACTACCGCAATTATCGAACTCAAAATAACTCCGCAACGAGGTATGGGATTTGATAAGGTTGCAGAACGCATCTACAAATATCCTCAGGTGTCTTCCGTTCAACTTATGAGCGGTTCTTATGATATTTTGGTAATGGTTGAGGGAAGTAATCTTAAAGAGGTTGCACTTTTTGTTTCGGAAAAACTTGCTCCGATGGAAGAAGTAATCTCAACCGCTACTCACTTTGTACTTAAAACATACAAAAAAGAAAATGTCATTTTTGACGATGCGGAGAAAGATGACAGGGAGGTTATAACATTATGATAGATACTTCTTCGCTCGTTATAAGCAAAGTATCCGAACTTGCACCGAGCGGAATAAGAAAATTTTTTGACATCGTAGCAGAAATGAAAGACGCAATTTCTCTCGGCGTTGGCGAGCCTGACTTTGTTACGCCGTGGGCAATTCGTGATGAAGCGGTGTATTCTCTTGAAAAAGGACGCACTCACTACACTTCAAACGCAGGGCTTTTACCTCTCCGTGAAGAAATTTGCCGATATGTAAAAAGGAAGTATGACCTTTCATATAACCCCAAAACTCAGACACTTGTAACCGTTGGCGGAAGTGAAGCAATAGATTTGGTCATAAGGTGCGTTGTAGAAAAAGGAGATGAGGTTTTAATTCCCGAGCCGTCCTTTGTCTGTTACGCTCCGTGTGTAACGCTTGCGGGCGGAACTCCTATCCCGATTGTTACTCGTGAAGAGGACGAGTTCAGACTGACAAAAGAGGCACTTAAAGAAAAAATCACAGATAAAACAAAACTCTTGGTAATGCCGTTCCCGAATAATCCGACCGGTGCAATTATGAGAAGGGAAGACATTGAGGAAATTGCCGAAGTTCTTGAAAATACAAATATTTTGGTTATGTCTGATGAGATTTATTCGGAACTTACATACGGAAGCAGCCATGTGTCTTTTGCATCTGTAAAGAATATGGCGGAAAGGACAATTACCGTAAACGGATTTTCAAAGGCATTCGCCATGACCGGTTGGCGACTTGGTTATGCACTTGGCCCGGAGCCTATTATTAATGCTATGACAAAGGTGCATCAGTATTGCATTATGTGTGCTCCCACAACCAGCCAGTACGCAGCGATTGAGGCACTGAAAAATTGTGATGAAGAAGTCAATAATATGCGTGAAGAGTACAATCATCGCCGCAGAATTATGGTAAAAGGTTTTAGAGATATGGGGCTTTCGTGTTTTGAACCTTTGGGTGCATTTTATGTGTTCCCGAATATTTCAAAAACCGGTTTGTCAAGCGAAGAGTTTGCAAACAGGTTGTTGATGGAGAAAAAAGTGGCGGTAGTGCCCGGAACAGCCTTTGGAAAAAGCGGAGAAGGTTTTGTAAGATGCAGTTACGCATACTCTGTAAAGTCTATTCAAACTGCACTTGAAAGGATTTCGGAATTTGTCGGCGAAAATATAAAATAATTAATTGACATCATACTTAATTTGTGCTAATATAACGCTTGTAGTTGCCCGAGTGGCGGAATTGGCAGACGCAAGGGACTTAAAATCCCTCGGTAGCAATATCGTGCCGGTTCGAGTCCGGCCTCGGGCACCAAAAATCCTCGTTCGCAAGAACGGGGATTTTTACTTATGCACGATTTCTTCTTCACTTTTACTTAAAATGTCCAGAAACGAGGATTTTTGAATGTTGTAGTTTGGTAAAATGATAAGCTTTTATGATTTGTTGACTTGTTTCGGATTTTGTAGTAAAATGAGTACAGAAACAGACTTATGATACTTAGGAGTTTTACAGTATGGAAAAAGAAAAGTTCGTTGCTTTGTTATCTTTGATAACAACAGCTCTAATAGAAAAAATAATTCAAACCTATCATTTATCGGAAGATGATGCTATTTGTAATTTATACAGAACAGAATTTTATAAATATTTAGAAAATGAAAAAACAAAATTTTGGCACTATAGTATTGAGAAAATGTTTGATATTTATCAAACAGAAATAGAAACCGGTAGGCTTGAAGTACCGGAATATTGATTTAAGCATAATTAAACTATTATCTCCATAACTTACAAAAATGCTGTCAAGTACATAAATAATGGAATGTTCAAAAGTCATCACATTGAAAGTGGTGGCTTTTGATTTTAAAATTAAAATTATTACTATGTTTGTTTTGCACTTTTAAAATTATTTTCGTATATGTACATTAGAGTATTTTTTAGGGGAGATATGATGTATGGCAAGGAAAAGTAGAAAACAGCAAAATATTACAATTGAAGATAAAACAAAAATATATAATGTTGGAATATATGCAAGGCTTTCAATGGAAGATAAGGAATTAAGCAAGAATTATCGGTCATTGCAAAATCAAATTGAATTAGATAAAGACTATGTGATGTCTTGCGATGATATGGTTTTGTATAAGGTATATTCCGACAATGGATATTCAGGAACAAATTATAATAGGCCTGCATTCAAGGAAATGATGAGGGATATTTATGAGGATAAAATTAATTGTATTGTTGTGAAGGATTATTCAAGACTTGGAAGGAACTTTGTTGAAACAGAGCAATTAATCAATATTTTCTTCCAGAGTAGCGGTATAAGATTTATTTCTATCAATGATAATTATGACAATTTAAAACGAATAAATGAAGCAAGCGTAGTTGTGCCATTTAAAAATTTGATTAATATGATGTATTCAAAAGATATGTCGTTAAAAATCGGACAATCAGTTCAATTACTCAGAAAAAAGGGAATTAATGTTTACAGAAAAGCACCGTACGGTTATTCTCTGGATAATGATTATAAACTTGTAATTAATCCTGAAACAGCTCCTGTTGTTAAGCAAATATTCGATTTGTATTTAGGATATAAATCCATTAAAAAGGTTGCAGAATATTTATCAAACCATAACATAATAACGCCATATAACTATTCGAAATGTGAGTCAGAACCTAAAATATGGAACAGAGGCACAATACAAGACATCCTTACTAATCCGACATATATCGGAAATTATACTCAAGGAAGAAATGAGTCTACCTACTATAAGACAGGTGATATAAGGATTAAGAACACAGATAGTACAAAATGGATAATACATGAGAATACTCATGAAAAAATAGTTGATAAAGAAATTTTTGATGAGGTTCAGAAATTATTAAATTCTTCATCAAAACCCAAAAAGAAAAGGAAGAGTGTAAATAATGTATTTCTTGGAAAAATATATTGCGGTGTGTGTGGAGCAAAAATACAAAAATGTGGGAGTAATCCCGATACAGCATCATATGTGTGTTACACACGAATGCTAAACAAAGAAGCTTGTAACACAAAATATATATCATCAAAGTCATTTAATAAAATGATTCTCAAACTTATAAAAGAAGAAATTAAGCTTGAATTAAAAAAAGAAGCAGTCAGTCCTGCAGATGCAAAAAAAGAAATTAAAAATATAGAAAAACAAATGCGAGAACTTTACCAAAGTATTGGTGAAATCAAACGTAAGAAGTTTGAACTATACGACAATTATATTCATCAACTCGTAGATGAAGAAGTTTTTAAAACAGGTAAAGCAAAGTATGATGAGGAGGCTACACAATACAATAATTGTGTTGAGAATTTGAAAAATAAAACCATCAAATTAAACATGATTGGAGACAAATTGATTGCAATGAAAAAACATACCCGAGATAAAGTTTTAAAAAAAGAACTTGTTGATCTTATGATTAGTAAAATAACCGTATTTGACAAAAATAATGTTAAGATAAATTGGCAATAGTAGCATAATAATTTCTTTAGATTCACTTGACTTTTTTTGCTTTTTAGATTATAATATATATAAAGTTGCCACAATGCGAATTTATATGAGGTGAAAAAAGTGAAAAAGACAATTACTTACTATAATAAAATAATAGATTCTTTCTATTCATCTTTGAGACAAACAAAAGTAAATTTAGATACTAATAATGGGATAAAATGCTTAATTCGTACTGCAGAGCTTAACAGTATAGGCATTTATTCAAAGGAAATAGGAGAACTTATAAAGGAAGGATATATTGAACGTATAAAACAGGGTTATTACAGAGTTATAAGGTATTCGGAAAGTGACAGCGAAGCAAAACTCATCAGTTGTCTATATCCGGATGGAGTTCTTTGTATGACTTCTGCTTTGTTCTATTATGGATATAGCGATAGAACTCCGCTTACATGGGATATTGCGATAGATAGAAACGTATCTAAGGCAAGATTTAATATAGATTATCCTTATGTAAAACCGTACTATATAGAAAAAACTCATCTTGAATATGGTATTACCGAAGCAAAATATGAAGATTGTATTATGAGAATATTTGATAAGGATAGACTTATTTGCGAATGTATTAAGCATGAAAATAAAATGGACAGAGAAATTTATAACAAGGCAATTATAGGATATATAAATGATAGCGGTAAAAATATAACTAATCTTTTGGAATATGCAAAAAAGAGAAATATTCATAAAAAAGTACGGGACAGAATAGGAGTGTGGTTGTGATGGATATAGGTGCATCGGTACTTGCAAAACTCAAAAATAAGGCAAAGAAAACGGGTATGCCACTTCAAATGCATTTGCAGTTGTTTTGTCAGGAAGAATTCCTGCGCAAGCTTTCAATGTCAAAATATGCGGATAATCTAGTTCTCAAAGGCGGTTTGTTTATTTATACTCTCACCAACTTCGAGAGCAGAGCAACAGTGGATATAGATTTTCTTATGCGTCAGCTTCCAAATAGTGTTGAAGAGATAGAAAAAATCATAACAGAAATCCTAAGTGTAGATACAGGAAATGATTTTATAGTACTTACGGCAAAGGGCTTTGAAACTATATCGCCACAAAGAAAATATAAAGGCGTTTCATTTCAAATAATGGGGAAAATAAAAAACACTCGCACGCCTTTTAATGTAGATTTAGGTGTGGGAGATATTATTGTGCCGAAATCTGAAAAGAGGATTATACCGGTTCAGCTTGATGAATTTACAAAGCCTGAAATAAGCACATATTCTCTTGAAAGTACAATAGCTGAAAAATTTGATGCCATACTTCAGCTTCTTGAAATGACAAGCAGAATGAAAGATTTTTATGATATATATTATCTTTCCAATATGTTTGATTTTGATGGCCGCAAATTGCAGGAAGCAATATTTGAAACGCTGCAAAACAGAGGTACTACATATAGCAGAGATAGTCTTGATAAAATAAAAGAATTTGCAAATGATTCACAGATGATTTCAAAATGGAATTTGTATATTCGCACGATAAAAATGCCGGAACTTGAGTTCAAAACTGTTATAGAGTCAATTTGTGAGTTTTTAAAACCTGTTTGGAATGCAATCATAAACGAGTGCGAGTTTTTTGAATATTGGGATAAAAATAGAGGCAAATGGGAGGAGCATTGATATGAAAGCAATAAAATTAGTTGAGTTAAAAAAACAGATTCATTCTGATTTGAAAAATTTGCTAATATGTAAAAATGATATAATTGACAAACAAAATTTAAAGTGGCATGGAAACGAATTTGTTTTATCCAAAGATGAACCAAGTGCTATGCCAGACGAATTTGAGATTAAGTCGGTTGACGAATACGATTCTGTAATTCCGTTGACTGGTTATTCGTTTACCTTTGATATGTTGAATGCTGAACAAAAATATACTTATACGCAATTTTTGCGAAGTCCCTACTCGGGTGAATTCAGCATTGAATATGTTTATTTGTTTTACTGTGGTCTTGAACGTCTGTTTTTTAATAAGACCAATCAAGTTGTTGATGTAATTTTAAAATTGCGTGATACATATAAGGAAAAAAGTTCTTTTCGTAATTATTCTGCGAAGATGTTGTTGTATATGTCTGCCGTGATGAATGACAAAAAACTTTTCAATAGAATATTAGAATCGATAAATTTAAAAGATGAAATACAGTATATTGAAAAATGCTACATTTTTGCAAAGTATAAATTGGGTATACCTTTTGATGCATATGATTTTATTCTATTGGCGAATAAGTTCGGGTTTACTAACAAACTTTATATAAATAAATATCCTGAAATGTTTCAAGAATGTTTAGAAAATATTATTTCAAATAAATATAGGAATGGATATGTACCTCTTTTCGAATGTATCAGTCAAAATAAAAAAAGCGGTATAACATATGCGTTTACACCATTTGCAAATTCTTCTGTTGCATGTACTGAAATAAATACCGAAATCAGTGAAGAAAACAAAAAAACAATTTCTGCTTTATTGCAAAAAACACATGATATGGTAAAAGCAAAGCTTGCAGAATTGAGGAAAACAGGGAATATGCCGGAAGCTAAAGTCCCAGCAAAAAGAACGCCTATACCCAGACCTGTAATTACTGCAAAAGCATTTACTAAAATGGAACAAGAGTTGATGATGGCATTTGAGAATTCTGTTGAAGTTGAAGAAAAATATAATAAATGTTGTGACTTGTGTAAACATTATTTTACACATAGAGAAGAAAATCATTCATATTCTGAAAAATGCCTTGAATACAGTGAAGTATGTTTGGGACTAATTACTGATGTTTTGCAACAAAATGATAGTAAAAAAGAACATGAATATAAATATTTAAAAGAACAACTGAAAGAATATACTAAATCGAACGATAATTTTATGCTATCAATAATTCAAAACTCTATCGATGGAATTGAAAGAAAATATTGTTTTTGGAAAAAGATAGATGCTTTTAAATATATGGTTACCATATTTGCAGAACAAGGTAAAATATCGGAAGTCCTTTCCGCATGTGACAGAGCATTGGAATACTATGCCGGACTCAAGCCGATGGGACCTCTTGCGATAATGAGTAAATCTCAAGAAATGGATTTTTTCAGAAAAGAGAAATCAAACGCTGAGGGAAAAATAAAATGAAATTTATACATTTATCAGATCTTCATATAGGAAAAAGAGTAAATGAATACTCAATGCTTGAGGATCAGGAATACATACTAAATCAAATAATAAATATCATAGATGAACAAAAGCCGGATGGGGTAATTATAGCAGGTGATGTGTATGACAAATCAGTTCCGTCAGCAGAAGCGGTAGCACTTTTTGATAATTTTTTAGTAAAGTTATCAAAAAGGAATGTATATGTTTTTGTAATCAGCGGTAATCATGACTCACCTGAACGTATTGCTTTCGGAGGAAAACTTATGGAAGCAAGCAAAATATATATGTCGCCGGTTTATGATGGAAATATATGTCCTGTGACATTAGAAGATGAATACGGCAAAATAAACATTTGGATGCTTCCATTTGTAAAGCCGGTTCATATTCGCAAATTTAACGAAGATGTTGAAATTAATTCATATTCGGATGCTGTGCGTGTTGCTGTTGAAAATTTTAATATAGATTCAAACGAACGAAATATCATGATAACTCATCAATTTGTAACGGGAGCGGAACGAACAGAGTCGGAGGAAATATCCGTTGGGGGAGCAGATAATGTTGATGTGTCTGTTTTTGATGTGTTTGACTATACCGCACTCGGTCATATTCACCGTCCGCAGAATTGCAAATCCGAAAAAGTGAGATATTCCGGAACACCGCTTAAATATTCTTTTTCGGAATCGAAGGATAATAAGAGTGTTACGGGAGTTGAACTTTATGAAAAGGGCAAACTTTCAGTAAAAACGGTTCCGTTAAAGCCACTCCGTGATATGGTAGAAATAAAAGGTAAATATGATGAAATTATGCTTCGGGATTATTATAAAAAAACTACGTTGCAGGAGGATTATGTTCATATTACACTTACGGATGAAGATGATATTCCTGATGCAATAGGTAAGCTTCGAACTGTTTATCATAACCTTATGAAACTTGATTATGATAATCTCCGTACAAGGGATATGAATTCTATTGACGGTGCAGATAATGTGGAGAAAAAATCTCCGTATGAACATTTTTCAGAATTTTATGAAAAGCAAAATAATCAACCTATGAATTATAAGCAAAGTGATTTTATGAAAAAGCTTATTGAAGAAATATGGGAGGGAGAAATATGAGACCAAATAAACTTATAATGTCTGCTTTTGGACCCTATGCCGGAAAAATAACTCTCGAACTTGATAGGCTTGGACAAAATGGTCTTTACCTGATAACCGGTGATACAGGTGCGGGAAAAACTACCATATTTGATGCAATTACCTTTGCTCTTTTTGGAGAAGCAAGCGGACAAACAAGAGAATCGTCCATGTTCCGATCAAAGTATGCAGTGCCTGAAACTCCCACAGAAGTGGAATTATGTTTTACTTGTAATGATAAAGAATATTATATTAAAAGGAATCCTGAGTATGAGCGTCCAAAATCAAGAGGCGAAGGCTATACATCGGAAAAAGCCAATGCTGAACTGCACTTTCCAAACGGAAGAGTAGTTACAAAACTAAAAGAAGTTAATAATGCTGTTGTTGAAATAATAGGTATTGACAGAAACCAATTCACGCAAATTGCTATGATAGCTCAGGGTGATTTTCTTAAACTGCTGTTAGCTTCTACTGATGAGCGAAAGAAAATATTCCAAAAACTTTTTAAGACACAAAGCTATTATGTTCTGCAGGAAAAATTGAAATCGGAATCGGGAAATCTCAGCCGCGAATATGATGCAATTAAAAGCAGTATTGAACAATACATAAACGGCATTGTGTGTGATGAGGATAATGCTTGCTTTACCGAAGTTTTTAATGCCAAAAATGGTGAACTGACTACAGAAGAAATTGTAGAGCTTTTAGAACAACTGATAGCGGACGATGAAAAATCCGAAAAAACAATTTTAGAAGAAAAGGAAAAGCTGCAAAAGGAATTGGACGATATAAAGGCTCGTATAACTAAGGCAGAAGACATCGTCAGAGCCAAAACTGACCTTGAGAAAAACGAATCCGATTTTAAAACAGAATCTGAAAAGGAAACCGGATTAAGTAAAAAACTCGAAACTGCGAAAGAAAAATTACTTGAAATTAAGAAATTCACGGAAAAAGCGGCAGAAACAAAGGCTCTTTTGCCTGATTATGATGAACTTTCCGAAAAATGGAATTTGTTTAACAGGAATAAGATTTTTATCGATGGAAGCAGCAACAATATAGAAAAAGCAGAGGATGAAATAAAAGTTCTTTCTGAGGAAATAACCGCACTTACGGAGGAAAACAAAGCTCTTGAAAAAATCGGTGAAGAAAAGCTGAAGATTGAAGCTGAAAAGAAAAACCAGCAGGAAGAAAAAGAAAAATTAGAAAAGCTTAATAACGATATTGATGATGCAAAGGAACAACGCAGTAAATATGAGAAAGTGACAGGAGACTATACGCAAAAGCAGAAAAACGCAGAATTGCTGGATGCTGAGCTAAAAGAAAAAACAAGAATTTACCTTGAGGCACAGGCAGGAATCCTGGCAGAAACATTAGAAATGAACAAACCCTGCCCCGTATGCGGCTCAACCTCGCATCCTAAATTAGCAACAAAACCTGCGGATGTTCCTACAAAAGAAGAACTTGACAATTTGCAGGTTAAGCTTAACGAAGCAAATACTGTTGCAAATAATGCGAGAGTTGAAGCAGGCAAATTAAAAGGCGCATCAGATGAAAAAGAAGAAAATGTAAAAAAAGAAATATCATCGCTTTTAGGCGATGCATCATTGGATGACGCTAAATCCGTCATTGTGGTAAAAGTATCGGAGATAGATACTTTGATGGACGATATCGAGAAGAAGCTGAACAAAGCTCAGGCTAAAATCGAACGTAAAGAAGAACTTGATGACCTTATACCTGAGAAGTCCGCTGCTCTTGAAAAAGAAAAGAAGGAACTAAGCGAACTCAAGGATGAGGTCAAAGCAAAAGCTATTAAAAATGAAGCTTTAGGAAAACGCATTGCAGAGCTTACAAAAAAACTGACTTTTGAAACAAAAACAGAGGCTGAAAATCAAATAACAGCCTTAAACAAAGAATCCGAAGAAATTCAAAAATCTTATGATGAAGCTTTGAAGGCTGTAAATGAAAATAAAGAAAAGCTTGCATCACTAAAATCTGCTAAAGAAGAAATTCTGAAGCATATAGGTAGCGGTACTGATGTTGATTTAGAAAACGAGAAAGAAAATAAACAACTGTTTGAGGAAAAACAGGCAGAGCTTGATGCAAAGTCAAAAGAAGTACATAGTCGCAAAACTTCCAATAAATTTTCTCTTGATAGTATTCTGCAAAAACTTGATGAAATCAAAAGCGTTGAAGAAAAATGGACATGGATGAAAGCACTTTCCAATACTGCAAACGGTAACTTGAGCGGAAAGGAAAAGGTTATGCTGGAAACATATATTCAGATGACCTACTTTGACCGAATTATAAATCGTGCTAACACAAGATTTATGGTTATGTCAGGCGGTCAGTATGAATTAAAACGCAGAAAAGAAGCCGAAAACAATCGCAGTCAAAGCGGTCTTGAACTTGATGTAATCGATCACTATAACGGTACCGAAAGAAGCGTAAAAACCTTGTCCGGTGGTGAATCATTTAAAGCATCTCTTTCTCTTGCACTTGGCTTGTCTGATGAAATCCAGTCATCTGCAGGCGGAATAAAACTTGATACAATGTTTGTTGATGAAGGCTTTGGTTCTTTGGATGATGAATCTTTGGCACAGGCGATTAAGGCACTTTCTTCTCTTGCTGATGGTAACAGACTTGTCGGAATAATTTCTCATGTAAGCGAACTTAAAGATAGAATTGAAAAACAAATAGTAGTAAAAAAAGAAAAGAGCGGTGGAAGTAATATTGTTATTATTACTTGAACAATAGGCTTAAAAGTTTTGTTATATATTTATATGTTGCAATTGACCATATAATTGAATATTAACCATATGATAATGGGTTTGAAATTTTAGAGGTTGAAATCAAAATCAAAGGAGGTAAGGGAATATGTGTTGCAGAAAAGTAAAGTATCATGCTGCCCGATATTTGAGACTGTCAAAAGATTGTAATGATAAAATTGAAAGCAATAGTTTTTCTAATCAAAGATCATTGATAGATGAATATGTTTCGGTGCGTGATGATATTGAAATTGTAGACGAGATGATTGATGATGGGTATAGCGGTAGCAACTTTGAAAGACCGGGGTTTATCAAGCTTATTCAAGCAATAAAGTCTAAAAAGGTTAATTGCATAATAGTAAAAGATTTATCAAGATTTTCAAGGGACTATATAGGCTCGGGAATTTATGTAATGAATCTGTTCCCTAAATGGGGAGTGAGATTAATTGCCGTAAACGATAATTATGATTCCTTATATTGTTCATCGGTTAAAGATGAATTGGTTTTTACATTTAAGAGCATTGTTAATGATATGTATTTAAGTGATATATCAGCAAAGATAAGGAGCAACTTAGAAACCAAACGAAAAAACGGGGAGTATACTGGTGCATTTGTTGTTTATGGATATATGAAATCTCCTGAAAACAAAAATAAAATAATGATAGACGAAAATGTTGCTGATAATATAAAATCAATTTTCCTTTGGGTTACAGAGGGAATTAGTTCATATGGAATTGCGGATAAACTGAATTATCTCGGAATATTATCTCCATCAGACTATAAAAGAAGCATCGGAATAAATCATAACGGTTTTAATTCAAAAGGCGATAAAGCAAAGTGGTCTGCACAAACGGTTATGCGAATTATTAAAAATGAAATATATACCGGAACATTGGTGCAAGGAAAGAGAACAACAGATAGTTATAAAGTTAAGACTATCGTCAATAAAGATAAAAAGCAATGGGTGAGGGTGTGCAATTCTCATCCGCCAATTATATCTAATGAACTTTTTCAAATTGCAAATGAAATATTAAGTCGTGATACGAGAAATACAAACAGACAGTCCGAATCAAATGTTTTTTCCGGTATGTTGTTCTGTGAAGAGTGTAAAAATACTATGGTTAGAAGAATATCAAAGTATAAGGATAAAAAATACATATATTATCGATGTGGTACGCAGAAAAAGTACGGAACATGTTCAAGTCATAATATTAAAGAATCAGATTTGTATAAAATCATTTTAAATGCAATCAATACGCAAATCAAACTTGTTGCAGGTCCTGATAATTTATCACATAGAATTATTAATAATAGTGTTAAAATAGATTCTGATTTTAATTTGGATAAAATCATTTTCGATAAGCAAGAAGCAATAAAAAACAAAAAGAAAGACTTGCTTCTTACACATCAAAGTTATTGCAATGGAATAATATCACGAGATGATTTTGCTGATTTCAGAGCTATCTATGAAGAAGAAATACAGAAAGAACAAATTTCTGTCGAAAGAATGTTAGAAGAAAGAGAATCAACAAGTAAAGAAGCGGAAGAATACGCTGATGGGATTAACGTTATATCGGTTGATAGCGATGTGAAAGAATTGACACACAAATTACTTGTTATGCTGGTTGATAAGATTTATATATCAAGTAATAAAAAAATAAAGATTGTTTTTAGGTATCAAAACGTGTTTGAAAGACTTAAAAATATCCGATGTTAAAGAAAAATATTACGAATTATTAGAAAATAATAATACAAATTAATAATTAATCTAAAGGAGGTGATGCAAGATGATAACCAAAGCTATAACATAGTTAAAAAAATAATAATTATTTTTTGGTCTTTACTTGACATAAGCATGGAAAGTAAAAAGTAATATGTAAGAGGGAAGAAGTAAGGTAAAAATCGCAAGCGATTTTGTTTTGAAATATAAAAAAGCAGTAATTGATAAATGTTTCGGTTACTGCTTTTTCTTTGGAAAAAACTTACACTGACGAAAATTCAAATTCCTTGACAAATATTTCAAACTTTTGTACAATACAAGAGAGTTGATACATTTCAGCACAAACAGTGCAAATAAAATAACAAATAAGGAGTTTTTTGTATGAAATGGTTTGAAGACATCTTTACGAAATCAAAATTAATGATTATCAGCGGAATAATCAGCGTTATTGTTAATCTGGCACTTGTGGTAATCAGTGCTATAAATCACGCTCCGCTGATTGCGCAATATCTGATTTTTGCGTTTCTGCCCGCACTCATATTGCTCTGCTATAAAAAGGGAGAGACCTCGGCACAAAAAGCACTCATCGGAGCCGTCCTCGGTATTGTGATGTACGCAAATTGGACAATGCTGTCCGGAACATATGAATTGGGAAGCTCCGGCATCGTGACATTGGGAGCTTTCTTAACGGTATTTTACACAATTTTGTTTATTAATCATATACTTTTGCAGATTGACCACAAAGGTGATAAGCAGATTATCCTTGCCAGCCAAATTATGCTGATTGTTGCAATTATCTGGCAGTTTGCAGAGATGATAGCGCAGTTATTCAATGGCGGTCAATACTATAATATACTTTCAAGCATAGGCTTTTTGAGTCTCGTCACGATGATTACCTGTGTGGAAGCAAGAATTCAGAAGTATAAAGCAAGAAGATCTGCGGCAATGGCGTCCGGCACTTGGACGGAAGAGGAACGCCAAAAGAGCAAGAAAATCTTCAAATTCTGATCGGAATATCTTTAAAGACAAGAGGACGGTTCTATTGCCCTATAATAACTCAATATCTATATTGTCCACGATTTGTAAAAATCCTCGTTCGCAAGAACGGGGATTTTACTTATGCACGATTTCTTCTTCACTTTTACTTAAAATGTCTAGAAACGAGGATTTTTGGAAAGTAAAAAGTAATAGTGAATATGAAAAGTAAGGTTTAAATAAAAGGATAATTTTACGGATAACTCGTTACTTATAAGATTCAAACAATTATTAATTGCAAAAGTTCATTTTTTCTAACGAATAAGTGATTTGAACCGTTTAAGTTAAAATTCTGTTTTTTACATACTGTTGAGCGTGTTAAAATTTGACATATCAAAAGAAGGTATGTTATAATAACATATAATATCAGAGTGCTTTTTAAAAATAGTTAATGAGGGAGTAATTAAAAAATGCTGTTTAAAAATATCACAATTGTTGATGAAAATTTTGATGTAAAACAACACCAAAACATCGGAGTAAAAGACGGGATAATCGCCTATATAGGCGATAAGATGCCACAGGAAGACTTTGGCGAAATTTATAATGGAGAGAATAAACTTTTGATACCGGCGTTTTACAATCTTCACAGTCATTTGCCAATGTATTTAATGCGTGGATACGGAGAAAACTTGTCGCTGATGGATTGGCTGAACAATAAGATTTTTCCTTTTGAAGCGGGACTTACAGGTGAAGATATGTATTTTGCGACAGTTATGGGAATTGCAGAAATGCTTCGTTTTGGTATCGGTTCATCAGCGGAAATGTACTTTTCCCCAAAAACGCTTTGCCGGGCGTTTATTGAAACAGGAGCAAAAGGCAATGTATCACGAAGTGTGAGTTGTTTTGATCCTGAGACAAGTTATTATGATATGCCTCAGTACAAAGAAGTACTCGACAGCATCGCTGAATTTGACAATGCTGATAACGGCAGGCTTCGTGTGGAGTTTTCACTTCATTCCGAATACACTACCACGGAAAGGGTTGTCAGAGAAATGGCGGATACCGCAAAAAAAACCGGTTCGTCCATGCATATCCATGTTTCTGAAACTTTATCGGAAGTTGAGCAGTGTCGGGAACGCCACGGTGGGAAAAGCCCTGTAAAATATCTTTACGAATGTGGGGTGTTTGATGTTCCGACAATAGCGGCACATTGTGTTTATGTAGATGACGATGACATCGAAATTCTTAAAGAAAAGAAAGTTTCCGTTGCTGCAAATCCGAAAAGCAATCTGAAACTTGCAAGCGGTGTATCCAAGGTTTCAAAAATGATAACTGCGGGGTTAAATGTCGGAATCGGGACAGATAGTGTGGCAAGTAATAATAATTTGAATATGATTGAAGAAATGAGATTCTTTAACCTTTTACAGAAAGGTATAAATCACGACCCGACAATTATTACACCGAAAGAAACGCTTTATGCTGCAACTCGTGCGGGAGCACTCGGACAGGGCAGACAAGACTGCGGACTTATAAAAGAAGGATTCAAGGCAGATATAACGGTTTTTGACATTGATAAAGTATATATGAATCCGGTGTATAATCTTTTAAATAACCTTGTCTATTCGGCACAGGGTACAGATGTTGTGCTTACTATGGTTGACGGCAAGGTGCTTTACCGTGACGGGGAATACCCGACAATTGATATTGAAAAGGTTATCTTTGAATGTGAAAAGTCCCGTCAGAGAATTCTCGGCGAAATAGAGAAGTGAATAAAGGAACATCTGATATGAAAAACGAAAATGTTGTTATTTTATGCCCGATGGATTGCGAAATCCAACTGCTTCTGTCGAAGTTATCCAAAATACGAGAAAGACATATCGGAGGATACATTATATACGAGGGCAAAATAAGAGAATTGCCGGTCGTTTTAATAAGGTGTCTGGTCGGATGTGTCAATGCGGCAGTGTGTACCGCTTATGCAATAGAACACTATTCTCCGAGATGTATCATTTTACAGGGAACTTCCGGGGCACATGATTTTTCATATAATATAAACGACATAATTATTGCCGAAAAAATAGTACCTTTGAGCAGTATCATATCTCCGAAACGAAAAATTGGCGAGGGAACAAATCCTTTTGAATGGGAAGAATTCGGAGTACAGTCTTATTCAAAGAAAGACGACAGTTTAAATTTTTCAAATGCTTTTTTCTGCGACAAAGAACTTGTAAACCTTGCAAAAAAAGTTCCGTACGATAAAGGAAAAGTAGCGGTAGGCACAGTTGGGTGCGGCGATGTGTGGAACAAGGAAGCCGATCTTATTGAGTTTTATCACAAAACCAAAGGCACAGATTGTGAGGCAATGGAGGGAATCGGTGTTGCACAGATTTGCAGTGCATTTGATGTGCCGATGATTGAAATACGGGTTATAAGCAATAACGAACTTCACGAAAACGACAGTTTCTTGTCTGAAACGGCAGAAAGTTGTCAGAGTTTTGTGCTTGATATGTTGAAAAACTTTTAATCAAATAAAAACAAAAAACAGTCTTAAAAGGAGAAAGAAAATGAAAGTTTACTTAGCATCGCCGTTTTTTAACGAAAAAGAAATAGAATTCGTGTCCAAGGCAGAAAAATTACTAAGACAGCGTGGATATGAGGTATATTCTCCGAGAGAACACGAAAACAGAGAAGAAAAATATACTAAGGGCTGGGCGGAAACTGTTTTTAAAATGGACATTAATGCAATACAAGAGGCCGACATCACGGTTGCACTATATGACGGCAATTACAGTGATTCGGGTACGGCGTGGGAATGCGGATACACTTACGGTTTAAAAAAGCCACTTGTTGCCGTACACCTCGGAGAAAAGGCAAACCTTATGATATTTGAAAGTGCAAGGGCTAACATTTCAATTGATGAAATCAAGACATACGATTTTGAAAACTTGCCTAAAAAAGATTATGCCGGTGATATGATATAAAAGTTAGATGAAACTTTTTATGAATAGAAGCGTAAAAGGAGGAATGCGAAATGGAAAGATTTTGTCAAAGTTGTGCAATGCCAATGTCAAAGGATGATTTATTAGGCACGAACAAGGACGGAAGCATTAACGAGGATTACTGTAAGTACTGCTATGATAAAGGCGAATTTTTGCAAAATGTAACGATGGAAGAATTTATCGAGATGTGTTCTCAATTCGGCTCTCAGGCAGGAATGACAAATGACGAAATGAGAGAACTTTGCAAAAGGACTTTTCCTGAATTAAAGCGTTGGAAAAAGGAGTAAGTTATGATTAAAAAACTTATAGAAAAATACAAAGACATTATTCCTTATGCCTTTTTCGGTGTGTTGACAACGGTTGTTAATATTGTATCTTACAAGGCTCTCTACGGAGTATTGAAAATTCCGAATGTGCCGTCAACTTGCATTGCATTGGTTGTGTCTATCCTTTTTGCATTTATAACAAACAAATTATGGGTTTTCAACAGTAAGTCATTCAAAAGAGAAGTAGTTCTTAAAGAGGCAGTATCGTTTTTTTCCGCACGAGTATTCACGGGAATATTAGATGTTTTAATTATGTGGATAGCGGTAGACAAACTGAATCAAAATGCGGATTTGTGGAAGTTAATTTCAAATATTTTAGTAATTGCAATTAATTATGTTGCCTCGAAATTAATAATTTTCAGAAAAACGAATATTAACGATTGACAAAAAATGGTATTAATAGGATAATATAAGAGGCGATGCCTCTTATATTATTTTTTGAGAAAAATATGGAATTTAGATTTGTACTTTTCTTTCACAATTTTCCACCTTCTTGGGAAGAACGGGAATTTACCTTGAAGTTAACGAGTACAGAAAGAATACGGCAAGAGTTTAATAAAAAGATTGGCACAGATTACAAAGGAAAGAGAATGCGGAAGGCTAATTGCACTATCTCAATATAAATTTAGCCAAACAGTGAGGTTTTTCTATGAAAACGATGAGAAATGTAACGAATTTCATCAGTGCGATTTTAATTTTCATATACACGGCAGGGCTTTTTGTTAAATGGAATGATATCCCACTACTTATTCCCACACATTTTAACACTGCGGGAACACCCGACAAATACGGGAGTAAAATATCTCTTATATTTGAACTCGTATTTGCAATTTTGATATTTGTGTTTTTCGCAATAATAGAAAGATATCCAAAATTTTGGAATATGCCTGTTACGGTAACAGAAGAAAATAAAGACAGACTTTACTTTGTTTCGGCACTTATGATTGGGATTTTGAAAGTTCTGATTGTGCCATTAATGCTTTATATAGGAATTGTATCGGCGTTTCAATTTGTTTCCATAATACCTGTATTTGTTTTGACGGGATTAATGCTTTTGGTAACTTTGTCGGGAATTGTGATTATGATAAAATTAAAATAACAGGAGAACAGTATGACATATTTAGGAGAAAATATTAAAAAATTAGGCTTTGGTATGATGCGACTTCCGAAAGTTGACGGAGAAATTGATATTGAACAAACAAAGAAAATGGTAGATGAGTTCATAAATGGCGGATTTACATATTTTGATACGGCTTTTGTTTATCCGGGAAGTGAAGAAGCAGTCAAAAAAGCACTTGTTGACCGTTACCCGAGAGAAAAATATCAACTTGCCACAAAGATGGCGGCATGGGCAGGTTGTAAAAGCAAAGACGATGCAATAAATCAGTTTGAAACATCTTTAAAACGCACGGGTGCGGGATATTTTGACTTTTATTTGATGCACAGCCTCGGCGGAGAAAGAACAAAAGCATACGATGAGTATGACCTTTGGAACTGGGCGTTGGAGCAAAAAGAAAAAGGGCTTATTCGCCATATAGGTTTTTCTTTTCACTCAACACCTGAGGATTTGGACGAAATTTTAACAAATCACCCGCAAGCCGAGTTCGTTCAACTTCAAATAAATTACATTGATTGGGAAAATCCGTCCGTTAAATCAAGAGAATGCTACGAAGTCGCAAGAAAGCACAATAAACCCGTCATTATTATGGAACCCGTTAAAGGTGGGACACTTGCAAATCCTCCAAAGGCAGTCAAGAAAATAATGCAAGAGTCAGAACCCGATTCTTCCTGTGCATCGTGGGCAGTGCGATTTGCCGCAGGACTTGACGGAGTGCTTACGGTACTTTCCGGAATGAGCAGTTTAGAACAGGTAAGAGATAATGTTTCATATATGAAAGACTTTAAAAAATTAAATGAAAAACAAGAAAAAGTTATAGATGAAGCATTAGACATAATAAGAAAAGTTCCGATAATTCAATGCACGAATTGTAATTACTGTGCTAAGGTTTGCCCGAAAAATATAGGGATTTCAGGTTCTTTTTCGGCGTACAATGTCCTTATTCA
Organism: Clostridia bacterium; assembly: GCA_045615705.1. GTDB lineage: Bacteria > Bacillota > Clostridia > UMGS1883 > UMGS1883 > JAZLFH01. The sequence goes on along the minus strand of JAZLFH010000053.1, from coordinate 6,490 downwards.
GTGCGAAGATGAAGAAAAAGCAAAAAAAATAGAAAAAAGCATACTGACAGACGAAAACAAACTTTCGGCAAGTGAGTGTATTAAGTGCGGTAAATGTGAAGAGGTTTGTCCTCAACATATTTCAATCAGAATGGAACTTGAAAAAGTAAAAAAAGCGTTTGAAAATGCGTAATTTTATCTAACAGAGGTAATTGAGCATCGGTGCTTGATTATAATATTTATTTTTAAGGAGAAGTGCTTTTTGATTAAGTACAACACACGAGATATTGTATCGTAACCGGGAGGGTTTGTTACAATATGTCGCCTCCCGCTTATGCAGTTGAAAAAAACAATGTTCAGGAGGAAAAACAATGAATAAAAATAACATAATAATTCGTTTGGAAAAAGAGGAAGATTACAGAGAGGTTGAAACTCTCGTAAGAGAAAGTTTTTGGAATGTTTATCGTCCCGGTTGCATGGAACATTATGTTTTAAAAAAACTGAGAGATGATTCCGATTTTGTCAAAGAACTTGATTTTGTAATGGAAAAAGACGGTGAAATAATCGGTCAGAATGTTTTTGTAAATGCCGTGATTAACGCGGATAACGGCGAAAATATTCCTATAATGACGATGGGACCGATTTGCATTTTACAAAAGTTTCAAAGACAAGGCTTTGGTAAAATGCTTCTTGATTATTCACTTGAAAAGGCAAAGGAATTTGGATGTAAGGCAATATGCTTTGAAGGAAACATTGATTTTTACGGAAAAAGCGGATTTTCCTATGCGAGTAAATTCGGTATTCGTTATCACGGGCTTCCCGAAGGAGCGGATTCATCTTTCTTTTTGCTGAAAGAACTTGAAAATGGCTATTTAAACGGTATTACAGGTGAGTATTCAACTCCGAAGGCGTATTTTTCCTGTCAAGACAATCCCGATGACTTTGAAAAATACGAAAAAACTTTTCCCCGTAAGAAAAAATTAAAACTTCCCGGACAATTATCCTAAGCGAAAAAGGTGCATTTGAGAAAGACATCTCAAATGCACCTTTTTAAAGGAAAAATAATTTTTTGTTGTTATAATTAAAAAATTATCAAGACAGAATTTCCACTAAATTCCCTAATTGTATTTATCATATATTATTTAAAGGCAGGTGCTTTAACATTGGTTTCCTTAAATGGATTATCCTCGGGAGATGGCTCCGACATACTGAAATACATTTTAGCCGCTTTTGTTGTTCCGAAATCATGATTTGAACCTGAGTTTTGAACTTTATTAAATGCTTCTCTAAACATAGCATTGTGTGCCTCTTCACGATTCAAAAGAAAATCAATTGTTTCTTTCACTTTTTTATCATCTATCTGTCTGTATAGGTATTCATAAACGACTTTTGCTCTTTGCTCTGATGCAATGTTGGATAATAAATCAGCACACAAATCGCCTGTAACCGTAACATAATCACCTGTCCACGAATAACCTGATGCATTTATAAGCCCGGGATTTAATCCTAACAAAACATGGGTTTGGATTTCACCTGCGGATACTTTTGAAACATCTACATCATGCCCGTTTAAAAGATTGATTGTCTGTGCAACCATTTCCATATGACCGAGTTCTTCTGCTGCAATATCCAAAAACAGGTCCTTAATTTCGGGGTCTTTAATTCTGAAACTTTGCGACATATATTGCATTGCCGCTTTAAGTTCACCGTTGCCGCCTCCAAGTTGTTCTTGAAGCAATACCGCATACTGAGGATTCGGTTTATCAATCTCAACAGGATGAAACAAAAGTTTTTCGTGCTTAAACATATTATTACCTCGCTTTCTTTTTGCTATTATTTGCAGCTTGATAAAAATTATTCTATGTAAAAAGATGAAGGCTATTGCCCAACAAATGAAAAAGCGGAACAAAGATTGCTTATGAATATGCAGTGGGAAAAGGAAGAGAATCTTTAATATAATAAAAAAACAATTAAACCTACTATAACACGAGTTTATTTTTATATGGATTTTTTTTGTTGCTTCGTTCACCAATAGATGAATTTATGCAAGATTGAACCAATCTCGTATTATGTATGTCATTTATTTTGAACTTTGAATGTGTGCAAATACTTTGAAAAGACCAATAAAATTGCCCGGAGCAAGGGTAATCATATTGGGGCAATTCTAGTATTTTATTTCTGTTGTCACGCTTGAATATTACTTCGGGTGAAAATACTAATTTTATATTTTGATCTCGTTTAACTTGAATGTTCTTTTCTACACAATGCAGAATTTTTAAACATTCATAAGAATTTGCCACATCAAAGTTACTGATTGTTATATGTGCAAATCGATAACATTTTGGGATAAAACCGCTTTTTGACAGTAATAGCATTAATACAATATTTTCCACCGTGTTAAATGCTATGGTAATAGGGTGTGGAACATACCAAGTTCTATCAAACAATGTTTTCCATGAATTGCCGTAAATATATATCAAATCATCTTTTATAATATTTAGAATTTGTTCTTTATATGATGGCATTGATATTTTTCTGCATAGTTCTTCTTCAAAAGTTTTGTTAACCATTGAGGCAAGTTTCGAGTTTTCCTCGTCTGCATTATAAGAAATCCTATTTTCAGGCAAATCTGTTGCAGCAGCCCCAATAAGAATGATTGCAATGAATATTAAAAGAATAAACCAAATCATTTAATTTGCTCCTTTCTAACATATTGATTTTAATACGCCTTGAAAAGTTATGTCAATGTGGAGATTGCCGTTGGTTAACGGGTATATTTCAAAATTATCCGCTTGGCTGATTATATTGGCAAAAAAATCGGGTTCTGTTACAGTTAAGTTTTCTAATTCGACAGAAATGAAACCCAAATTGAACTTTTTGTCAATGTCAATATTAACTTCGCCTTCGGGAGTGCTTTCTTTAAGCAAAGCAATTAGTTTTGCCGCAACCCTAAGCATAAGTGTGTAGCGTTCTAAATCAAGCATTTTTACAGATGCTTGCGGAAGTCCCTCTAAAAAGTCAATTAATCCATCAAGAGTGCTATCGTATTCGTTGTAATTTTCGTTTTTCATTTTTTTCATCCTTTCAATTTTAATCATAAAGAAAAACAGCTTTTGTCCTCAAATATATTGGCAAAGCTGTTTTTTGATTGGTCTTTTTTAAAAGACTGTTCTTGGGTTTTAGAAATTATTGATTGTGGTGCAAAAGATTCGATTTTATCCATCCTTTCATAATATAATTTATAATTGTCTTCTGTGTATTTTGCCCATCCCATTGTTTTCGCCTCCTTTCCATTATATTACCGTAAAGGGGTAACCCCCTTGTGCTCGGGTTGTTTGGCGGTTGCCTTACACCTACAACCGCAAAGGGTGGGACAAAGTCCGTTCCGTTGTCTGCGGTGCGGTGCGTGGCGGTTGCCTTACACCTTAAACCGCAAAGGGGGTGTGTACCTCTCTTGCGGTTCGGTGCGTTTGGCGGTTGCCTTACACCTACAACCGCAAAGGGGTTAAGACCTTGCTTTGTGGTCGGTGCGTGGCGGTTTGCCTTACACCTTAAATGGCAAAGGTGCAACCCCCTTCTTTTCGGTGTCGGTGTTCGGCGGTTTGTACCGTCACTCTTAACCGCAAAGGGGGGGTACATATATTTTAGTGCTGGTGTTCGGTGGAGTCTTTACACTATACCGCAAAGGGTACTAAACTTTTCAAAGTCCACTTTTCACAACAGTAAACAAACGGCTGACCTTTGAGCCGTTGCAAGCCGTTTTCCTTGCTTACATTAAACAAGTGACACAAGTGGACATAAAGATATTTATTATGCAAAAGAGGTTAAAATCTTTTATTTAAACGCAAGAAAAAAGCCTTGAAATGCTGATGTTTCAAGGCTTTTTGTCTCTGCGTGACGATATTACTGTCACCCTAAAATTCCCGTATTTTATGCGGCTTTTCGACTTTTTAGAATATCAATTTCAAAAGCAAATAAATCTCTTTTTACAAAATTTATTCTAACACATTTTTTTGAATTTTACAAGTATTTTTATGTGGGCAAGTTGATTTCATCGAGCGTGCTTCAATTCTCTTTACAATAATTCAAAACAAAATCGCCATAGCGATTTTGCACCTCGCTTCTTCCATATTCACTATTACTTTTTACTTTCCAAAAATCCTCATTTATAGACATTTAGGTAAGAGTGAAGAGGGAATAAGGAATAAGTAAAAATCCCCGTTCTTGCGAACGAGGATTTTTGGCGGAGAGGATGGGATTCGAACCCACGGAACCTTGCGGTTCAACTGATTTCGAGTCGCCAAATTGCTATGCAATATACTGCGGCAAGGATACAAATAATTGAAAATGTTTGATGTTAAAAACGGCTTAAACTCGTGTAAAATACGGGTTTGAGCCGTTTTTTCGTGTCTTAATGTGCAATCTTATTATGCTTTGAAAAATTATTAAAAAAAATAAAATTTAAGAAAGTTTTTGGGAACTTTTTGGGAACTGATTAACATCTGCCATTGAAATGTATGTAAAGGAAGTAGAAATTATGTATTCGATACACGATTCAGACAAAAATTATCTTACAAAAACAGAGTTTTGTAAAATTTGCGGTATTTCACAATCAACCTGCTACAAATTGATGAAAAATCGAAAAATCAAATTTGAAAAATGCTGTGAGGGATTATTGCATTTTTGCAGGATTCCGATTGAAGAAGCATACGGATATATGCAAAAAAGAGAATCAAAAAAGGAGGTGCCGCCGGAATACAAAAATAAACTGAAAAAATTTTATTCCGATAAGCTAAATACTTACGAAAATGTTATTACTTCAAGGGATATTATCAAAATAACAGGCTATGGAAAGGAGGCGGTTCGCAATTGGATAAACAGTGAAAAAATACCGGGAATCATTGTGCGAAATAAATTCTGCGTTGCCAAAGAAGATTTACTGAAATTCCTGACAGGCAGATATTATTTTAACATTATAAGAAAATCAAAAACGCACATTGAGGATTTTAAAAAAATAGGGATATTAAAAACAGGAGGAAATAAAAATGGTTGAATACTATGTAACAAAAGGAAAACTTGAATTAACAAACGGCAACCCGACGGTTGTTGTAAACGGAGATGCAAAGGCTCTTTCTCAAAGTGAATTTATTTTATGGACAGGCTTGCATTGGAGCATTTTAAACAAAGAGTCCTTAAAGGCATCGTTTGACAGAAAGAAAAAGGAATGTCACATATTTGATGATGTATCCTTTGAAAAAACTCTGGAACGCCTTAAAACAAGAGAACTTATTGCGAGTAAATCCGATTATCTTGCGGCAGACGCCTTGTATAATCTGATAAAGAATTTATACATAGTTCCGGTTGGAGTGGTGACGGAGCTTAAGAGAAAAATATTATTTTTGTATATGCTCTTTATAAAAGGTGTTCCGTTAAAGGAGTGCAGAAGCTTTGCTGAAAACTTCAAAATATCTGACTTAGAAAAGCAGGTTGTAATTTTTACAAAAAGGTTTAAGGTTTCCCCTGCCGAGCTTATCCGCATTGATGAAAAGAATTTATGGAGCATAAGCTCGGAGAATGAAATTGTTTCACTTGCCTATAAAGAAAATGAGAATACAAGCATACTTGAAAACGATACAAGATTTTCAGACAGTAAATCGAAGATGATTTCAGCGATAGTAAATCTGTATTTAAAAAAGCAAATTATATTTGAATAATGAAAGGATGAATGACTTATGAAAAAATTATTTAGTATTTTAATGATAGCTGTAATGTTGGTGTCAGCAGGCATTGTATATGCTAAGGAGGATGTAAAGGTTACATTAGATAATGTTGAAATTTTATTCCCGGATGCAAAACCGTTTATTGATAATCAGGACCGAGTTTTAGTACCAATCAGATTTGTATCGGAAGCCCTGGGTGCTTCTGTAGATTGGGAAAATGATAGCCGTACCGCTGTGATAGAAAAAGACTGTGATGTTATCAAATATACGGCTTATTATCCGATGGCATATTTGAATGATGAGGTAGTCTTAATGGATACATACGGAATTTTAAAGGATGACAGAACGCTTGTCCCTATCAGATTTATATCCGAAATGTTGGGTTGCGGCGTGAAATGGAATGAAAATACAAGAACAGTTGAAATAACTTCACCGACTAACGAAGCTCAATTACCGGAGCCGATAATCACAGTAAATTATCCCAAGAGTGAATCGGATAAAAGACTGTTTTGGATTACCGTTGACAATTACAGAGCTTTTGAACGCATCGGAAATTATGAATTCAAAATCGAATTTATAAATCCCGTTCAGTTTAATACATTTGAACAGGACGAGGGAGCTATTAACGGTTGGCAGAAATATTCAAGATGTCATTTTGTATCTGTATCAAACAGTTGCAAAACCGTTTTGTCAATTACAAGAGCTTTTTATTCTGCTCGTGCGGATATGCAAAGCTATAAACCAAACGACGGTGATGTAATCACCTTCAGACTGTCTGTAAGAAATAAAGC
>JAZLFH010000052.1:0-43738 GCA_045615705.1 Clostridia bacterium | reverse complement strand
AGCATAAATTTTTAAAAATTCGTTTTTAACGAATTTTTTCTTTATTCTGTTTGAAAAAACAAATCTCTTAATCTGTGATTGTATAGATTTAAGGTGCTTTATGCAGTCGGTGCGTTTTTTTAAAGCCCGATTTTTATGCTTCGCCGATATATGACCTTTTTTCTATGCCGTATATTTTGGCAAAGCCCGTTCCTGAAAGTTTTATGGTAAAATTATCACAATAATTTGAATTTATCGGGATATAAAACGAGGTCAGGTTTCCCTTGCCGATAATTGTATCAAGAGTTTTATAATTGCTGTCATTGTCGGTCTTTATTGATGCCGTCATTTGTGCTCCGTTTTCAAGTTTTGCTCTTACAACCAAGGCAAACGGAGTTTTTTTATCGTAGCGGTCTTCGGTAAAAGGATTTAAGACCGTTTCCCAGTTTACGGTTTCTGTTCCGTCCCGATATTTTATCATATTCCCGTTTTCCGTGCAGAAAAACACCTCGGAGCAATCGGAGGCGACATATTTTATGCCGTCCGCATTTTCTTCGTGCCAAAGTTTCTTTTCTGTATTATAAACGAAGAGATGCTTTTGAGAGGAGTCGTCAACACATAAAAGGTAATATGCTCCTCCGCCTATCGCACCTTGACCCGAAACTATTTTTGTGCTTATTTGGTCGCTTATTTTTTTGGGATTTTCTCCTTTATAAAGATACACACCGTCTTGCGACAGAAAGTAAACGCCCTCGTTTGAAACGGCAATGCTTCTTTTGTCAATACAGCCTACTTTATATGAGTTTGACGAAAGTATTCCTTCTTTTGAATCATAAAACTCATACATTCCGCTTTTTTTAAAGAGAAGAGCCTTATTTTTATAAGAACTTGTGGCGACAAATTCATCATCTTCTTTTATATCGCATACCAAACTGTCGGTCGGTTGGTTAAGATACATTCCGAAACTGAAACTGCTGTTTCTTGCCGATATAAAAATTCTTCGCCCCGCTACACCGAAAATTCTGTTTTTAATTGCCGTAAATGACGAAAACTCCGGGAATTCTCTTATTACCCTTACATTTACCTGAACCGATGTAAAAGCGATAAGTTCGTTTTGGTCTTTATCGACATAGGTAACATGCACATCAATATAGTCGTAGTCCTCGTCCTTTTCGCTCGTAGTTACAAGACAAGCACCTTTTCCCTTTTTTATTTCTTCAAGAAGTCTTTTTGAAACTCTCGGCACAACATCTATGGTAATTGTTTCCGTAAAAAATTCTATTGCGAGATTTTGATTTTGAGAAATTTCTTCAAACTTCTTGATGTATGCCTCTCGTTCCTGTGCGGTGTATCTGGTTGATCTGAGTCCTTTTTTTGACAATCTGAGTATATTGCCTTTACCAGAAAGATTGTCTATCATAAGGACCGATGCCGGAGCGGATATTTCAAGATTTAACGGTTTTAGAGTTGCGTTTTCTTTGGTGTAGTCAAAGTACAGTCTGTCGGGCATTATTATCAATTTGCCGTCATAGTCTATTATCTCTTTTTCACCGCTTGTGATGGGAATTCCCATATATGGGTCAACCGTTACGGGATTTCCCTTGTAATAAAGGGTGTTGTTTTTTATTCCCGTAAAAAGAAGTTCTTCATCAACCGAATTTCTTTTCGGGAAAAACGCAGTAACCGTGTCTTGCGAGGTAATATCCGTAAGATTTTTTCTCGATGGTCTTACTTTTAATGTCTTCAAATCATCACACTCGATGTTATACGCTTTTAATAGAGATGTCGAGTCAATGTTTTCTCTTGTATCAAGCCCCGAAAAATCAGATATTTCGCTCTTTTTTGAGTTTGTCTTAAAGAGTGGCATTTTCATAATAAAATCACCCCTTATATTATATTGTTTTTAACTTTAAAGCAGTCCTTTGGTCGCCTCTCTACGAGGTGTTTTTCGTAGTCGGTATAAAGCGTGTTAAAAATACTCATCGCATTGTTATATCCCTCGTAATCACGGCAAAAATAGTGAATTTTTGCCATAATAAAGTTAATATAGAGGTCGTCAAAAGGACTTTTTAAAAGCGACAAATTCTCTAACGCACTTTCGATTTCAACCGACTGAGAGGCATTTGGCATGGTGATGTCGGACAGGGTTATGGAGTTTTCTTCTGCCGAAAGAATAATATGTTCTCCCATATCCGCTTCTTCGATTTTTACTTTTACCGTTTCGCCCACTCTGAAAGAGTGAGGAGAAGAAAATGTGATTTTGTCAAGGTTTGTTGTTGCCTGATTGTCGATTTTTTTCTCGTAGTTTACCGGAACAAACGGTTTTCGTGCAACGATTGTGAGTTTTCTCGTTTTGGTTTTGGGAATAACGATATTATTGTCAATCCCGAAGATACCAAGCATCGAAAAATTCATCTTCGGTATTCTTTTTCCGTCAATAAACACATATTCAACCATGTCAAAATCAACACCAAAAGGCAGAAGTATCGTGTCTTCGCCATCACATAACTCTGTTTCCGCTTCAATCAGGTCTTTTTTGAGATGCGAAATCAAAGATTCTGCATTATTGTACCAGTCCACTTTCTGTTTTATAGAAAAATCGTTTTTCAAAAGCGAGTCAACGCTGTTTAAAATATCTCTGACTTTCATTTTATGCCTCCTCGGTTTCTGTGGTGTAAAAGTTTCCTTTTGCAAAGCATATTACAGGGTCCGATCCCAAATGGGTGCAGTTAATCAAAAGGTTTTTGCCTGAAACCGACACACCGGCAGTAAATAAAGATGCGTTTTCGGTTTCGGCTATTACTCTTTCTGTTACCGGTTCAACAAGTGTTGAAGACGAATCATCGCTTATAACACTTCCTTCAAAAATCCAAGTTTTTTCTTCGGACAGGTCGCTTTTTACCGCACTTACCGTTATTGAAAAGTTTGTTAATGTGCCATCGCCCAAAAAATAGCGAATATCGTCTTTTCCGTCAATAAAAAGTTCCGTAGCACCGTTTGTTGCTTCGCCGTACCAAAAAGCGTTTGAATATGAAGCCCCATCGCCCGGAATTACTCTTTTTTCGGGAAGTTGAGCCGAACTGATTTTTGAATTTCCGTCAAGACCGGCATAACCCAAAGCGGTGTTTTTGTTTAACACCGACTCGTAGTTTTCATGGTCATCGGCGAGTTGTTTAACCGTCTTTTGAGGTGTTGTAACGGCACCTTGAAGGTCAATCAGCCGTTTTAGAATTTCTTCCAAAAGGCCGGTTAATCCTCCCGATATTGACACTGTGCCGTAATCCGTTTCAACATTTAAAGCAGAAAGCGAAAGTTTTTCGTCCGTAACCGAGCCGTTTGGGTGGTCGAGTGTGGTATTTTCTTTATGCTCACGGATTTTTTTATCCGAATAAGCCTTTTCAAATTCGGTGTTAAATCCCGCCGGGCTTAATGCACCCATGTCTTTAACAATCCATATTCTTTCCGCCATTTTTACGCCCTGCCTCCACGCTCAATGCTTTCGCTTTTGTCCATAAATTCCTCTTCAAGTTTCCTTGAAAAATCCGATGCCATCATCTGCTGACGGTATGCGTCTTCGATTACAAGTTTTAAAAATCTCGGGATTTCAACCGGGACACCTCGCTTGATAAGGTAATTTTTGCCGTTATATGTTACGGTTAAATCGTTTGAATATCGCTCGTTGTCTTTTACAAGAATAATTGTTTCTTTTTCGTTAAGATATTTCTGTATGTTTTTTTCTTTCTTTTTAGTTGCCATAATTATCTCCTTCTGTAAAGGGCTGTAAAAAACCGATTGTCTTTCACAGCCCTTCATTGTATTTTGACAAGAGTATAAGATTTTCAAATATACTGTTGTTGCAAAAACTTAAAATCTTCTTGTCTTTTAGATTTTAATTAATTATTCGGAAAAACTTGAAGCAGTTTCAACTCTGACCATATACTCGTCAACCAATACAGTTGCCGCCAAAGTTGCCTTCCAGCCGGTAGTTGCACGCTGATTGAGAGGATCAGCAGTACCGCCCGAACCGAGTTGCTTTATAATGTTTTCAATTCCGCCTCCGCTGAGTTCTGTTACGCCGTAGGCGTCCTGACCGAGGATAAGAGTTGAATAAACATCTCTTCCCTTTGCACCTGCTTCGCCCGGATAGATTTTAAAATCATCGGTGCCTGACGGTGCATCGGAAATTGTTTCTGCTACTGTGATTGTGTTTGCTGTTGCAGAAGAAACAGTGTAAAGTTTTTCGTTTAAAATAATTTTTCTTGATGCAATGTCTTTTATGTCGTCCGCCGTAAGAGTTTCGCTGATTGTGATTACCTTACCGGAATTTGAAACATAAGTAAGAGTTCTTGAAGCTTTGCTTAAATCCTTGGCACTAAAAATCTTTGCATCGGCACTTTCAACAAATCTGACACCGTGAATTCTGCCAATTTCACCGTTATACATATCTTTGGGGTCTGCATAAGTCTTGACATTTTCCCACTTTGAGTCGTTCATAAGGTCGTATGCAGTATCGGGGTGAATGATAGCAACATAACTGCCCTTAATTTTCTTTGCTTTGTTGTGTTTTAATGTTCTTACTGCATTTTTAACCGCATCAACGCTTAAATAGTCGTTTCCGCTATCTTCTCCGCCTACTAAGAGATATCTTGCAGACTTGTTTTCTGCGTATTGAACATTTGTACCGCCGTTTATTGCTTCACGAACAACAGCATCTATTGTTTCGCCTGCTTGGTTACCAAGCATTGCACCTGCTTCATTTAAGTTGTCATCAATGGCAGTTAAACAAAGCATATCCGAAAGTGTTACATAGTCGCCGTACTGGCAAAGTGTTGCAGTCACTTTTGACCAAGTAAGGCTGTTACCGTCGGGAGTAACGCCCTCCGTAAGAGGAGTAAGTGCCGCACCCAATGGAGCAAGTCGTCTGAAAGATATCTGATTTCCTCCGTTTTTGGGAATTACACGCTTTTGACCGAACTGAGTGTGTACCATGTTCGGTGTTGCATGACGCAAAATATTTGCATCATAGTATGCACGCATTTGTGCACTCATAGAGTTTTGAGTTGTCTGTTGAACATTGAGGTTCATGTCCAACGGATTAAGGTTGGTTCCTGACATATTTTCGTTCCTTTCTTAAATATAAATAAATGTTTCCTTTGTCGCACACGGCCGATAGCGACTGTTCCCGGAACGAAGGGAACAAAAGTTTTGCGTTCCGATTTTTGCGGATTTCTCCGATTTAATCGGCACATACGCCCTCTTAATAAAATTTTTGCGTTCCGCCGACAGTTTGGATTATAACAAAAGCTCATTTACAGTTGTGTAAATGAGCTAAAAAATTTTTTTTAATTTTTATTTTTATTATGAAACAAGCATCTCAAGTCTTAATTTGTCCGCTATCATTGCGATAAATTCGGAGTTCGTGGGCTTGCCTTTTGAATTATTAACCGTGTAGCCGAAAAGATTGTACAATTCCTCTTCGTTACCTCGCATACAAGCAACCTCTATCGCATGGCGTATTGCTCTTTCCACCCTTGACGGTGATGTGTTATACCTTTTTGCAACTTTCGGATAAAGTTGTTTTGTAACGGCGTTTATGAGTTCGGTGTCGTTTATACTCATAATAATGGCATCTCGAAGATACTGGTATCCCTTAATATTTGCAGGAACTCCTACGGCGTGGATGGTGTTTGTTACACTTAACTCTATTGTTCTGTCGCTCGGACGGTCAATGCTTGATGCTTCCTTTTTCTTGATTTTGTCTATGCTTTTCGGACTTGCCAAAAGCAAAATCCTTTCGTAAAGCGATTCAACGGCACACGGCTTAATCATAAAATAGTCCGCTCCGAGGTCCATGCAAAGATTTGTTATGTTTTCCTTCTTTGCTCCCGTAAGTACAATTACAATCGGGCGTTCAAACATCGGAATGTGCGAAATCTTTTCGATAAGTCCCACTCCGTCCAATCCTTCAAGCACAACTTCGCTTATTACCACATTAGGCTTTTTTTCAAGAATCTTGTCATACGCCATATTTCCGTTGGTTTCCGCACCTACAACTTCAATGTCCTCTTTTTGTGCAAAAAAGTCCTTTAACCCCTCTAAACACCCTTCATCATAGTCTGCCAATAAAATTTCGATTTTTTTATCCATCTTTATTTCCTCCTTTTTTGTTTACATTTGTAACTTTACCATATTTTACCAAATAAATCAATAGATTTTATTCCATTTTTTGGAAATTATTTTCGACAAACTTTTACAAAAGACAAAAAAAGATGCAGAAAAATTTTTTCTGCATCTTTTTTTGTTATAATCTTTCTGCTTTAAAAAGTGTTCCGCACCTATCACATTTATAAGTGTCAAATTTTCCATCACTACAAATAAAATGTGCCGTGAACCCACACGAAGGACACTTTTGCATTAAAAACGCCTCTCTTTTTTTAGCATTTGATAAAAAGGACATTGTTTTGAGTAATCATTTTTACAATAGTTTTTATATGTATCGTAACTAATTTCGTCTTGTTTAATTGCACACCAATCCTTTTTATCAACTTGCATATAAAAATCACAATTTTTTGACATACTTCACCTTATTTGTCATACGGGTCTTCACCGTTACCACCGCAAGTGCTGCAATCCACATGACCTGCTCCGTTGCAGTACCCACATTCCTTATCTGCATTTCTCGGATCCTTTCTTGTTCCTTTGCAAACTGGACAGAAAACTTGTCCGTGTCCGTTACAATCTCTACATTTTGCCATAACAATTACCTCCAAATTTCATTTATTGCATCTACCACAGATGTTCTAAAAGCAAGTTCATTTTCCAGTGAATTATCACTTACCATAGCCTTTCGGATTCCTCCGATAATCATTCCTGTAATTGTAGAATGTTCTTTTTCCCCGGCATGTAAGCGTTTTGCGTTTTTGCTCTTTCCTCCCGAGTAAAAATTAAATAATCCATAAACGCCTTGAACCGAAAAAGATAATACGTAATAATTATAGTCATTTAAGTGTTCTAAATTTTTGATTACGACACAATCTATAACTGATTTATCAAATAACTTCCCTGTTCCGAGTTTATCAACTTCAACACTTACATTGAGTGCATATTCGTCTGTAAGTTTTTCGTATAAAGCATCTCTTATGTCGTTAATTGTATATTGATTACCTCCTTTTACTCTAAATCCGCTTATACTTTCTGCCTCTTCATACAAAAAATTTTTTAACTCCATTACTTTTCCTCCTTTTTTAGACATAATAACACACAAGTTCGACTTTGTCAATAATTATATACAAGTATTGATAATTATTTTTCTAATGATGTATAGTATAATATCAATGGTGATTGTATGTATCAATTTAATGAAAGATTAAAAAAACTTCGTATTGAACGGCATCTGAGCCAAAACGAATTGTCAAAAAAGTTAGACCTAACCAGGGCCACTGTAAACGCTTGGGAAATGGGAATAAGTTCGCCAAACGCCCAATCGTTAATCCTCTTGGCAAATTTTTTTAAAGTTTCTGTGGATTACTTGCTTGGCCTTGATAACAGAGAAACGGTTGATGTTGAAGACCTCAACGAAACGGAAAAGAAAATAATTAACGATATGGTCGATTATTTTAATCATATAAAATAAAAGAAACTGTCTTTTTGAGCAGTTTCTTTTTTTAGTAATTATTTTAACGCCGAGAGGTAAAGTTTGATGATAGCTTTTATCAACATTAAAAAACCCACCGTTTGGTGGGTTTTTCGTTATAATATATGTTTTTAAAAGGCGTTCCGTGTTGATTTTTATAATGTTTTAAATGCGTAACCTTGATTTCTGAGTTGATTAATGACAAGTTTTAAAGCCTCTGCGGTATATTTTGAATTTGAAGAATCGTTACACAAAATGACAATTTCATCTTTATCGCTTGCATAAGAAAGCGATTCAAAGAAATAATCATAGAGTGATTGCGGCGAAACATTAACCGAAGCCTTATCATCACCTAAAAGGCAATTCCAAGCAACAGGTCTTATGTTAAGGCTTGAAAGAATGCTGTTAAAAAGAGTTTTGTCGGCAGAAGTCGAAAGATACCTGAAAACCTTAACATCATAATCCTCGCCGACAACGGAGCGGATTGCATTTGCACTTTTTGAAAGTTCAATCCTAAAAGAATCCTCGGAAGCCAACATACTTGATGCACTGCCCGAATAGGACTGCACACCGATGGAGTGGCCGTCCTGATACATTTTTAAAATTGCATCTTTGTTGTTTGAAACGGCATTGCCTGTAACAAAGAATGTTGCCTTTATGTCATTTTCTTTTAAAACATCAAGTATTGAAATTGTTTGTCCGCTCGGACCTGAACTGAATGTAAGATACGCTGTCTTTGTCGGTTCGGGATAGACTGTTTCTGCTTCAACCTCTTCTTCGGTATCTTCTTCGGGCGGCAGGACTTCTTCGTTAACGGGGTTTTCGATATCTTCGGGCGTTTTTTGTTCAACTGCGACCTTTTTTTCGGGCAGAACGCCTATATCAACAATTCCCGATGAAAAAATCCCGTACACCATACCGATAATGGAAAAAAGAATTATAAAAAACAAAACTCCGGGGCCTTTTTTCCTTTTTTTCATAAGTTCATCTGTACGACCGAAAACGGAAAAATTATCTTCTGACATTTTAATTCCTCCCAACAAATATAATTATATATAAAACAGAAGAAAATCGCAATAAGAAAATTGCAAAAATTATGTAAATAAAGAGGTGCATTTGTTTGAAAAGGGTACTTTGCCTTGTTTTAATTGTTTTTTTGAGTGCTTGTGCTTCAAACGAGGTTGAATTTCAAGAGGAAAACCCGCCTCTTGAAGCACAAGAAAAAGTTTTTCTCCCAAAAAACATCGGCGAATATCAAGACATAAGTAACAAACGCTATGATTGGGGAATGCGAAAAATTCCGCCAAACCGTCCCGAATTTACAAAGGAACAGACAGATATAATGGAAAAACACAACTGTATTTATATGGGAAGCAAAGACGAAAAAGTTATGTACCTGACCTTTGACGAAGGTTATGAAAACGGGTACACCGAAGGTATTTTGGACACCTTAAAGGAAACGGGAGTAGTTGCAACATTTTTTGTTACGGGGCAGTATTTTGACCAAAACTTTGACCTTATAAAAAGAATGGTAGAAGAAAATCACGAAGTCGGAAACCACACTCAAAACCATATAAATTTTGCAAAATCGAGCGTTTTGGAGATAGAAAATGACATTTTGGCACTTGAAAGAAAGTTTTACAGTGCGTTTAACAAAAAAATGAAATATCTCCGTCCGCCGGAGGGAGTTTTCAGCGAAAGGTCGCTGTGTATCGCAAATGATTTGGGTTACAGAAATGTTTTTTGGTCTTTTGCCTATCTCGATTGGGACAGAAACAAGCATAAAGGAAAAGAATATGCCTTAAACGAAGTTACAAAAAATTTCCACAACGGAGCGGTAATTTTGCTTCATGCCGTTTCCAAAGACAACGAAGAGGCGTTAAAAAGCATTATAGAGGAAGCACAAAAGCAGGGATATACTTTTAAAAGCCTCGATTTTTATAAATAAAAAAAGCTGCCTTTGGGTAAAATTGCCCTGAGGTGAAAAAATGAACATAAAAAGAAAAACAGTCTTTTTTTTAAAGGCTTTGACTGTCTATATATGTGTGCTGTATGTTTTTCTGGCACTTTATATTCCGTCCGGGATAAACTTATACGAAAACAAAAGTGCATTTGTAACTTTTAAATGTGCATCATTTGATAAATCGGGAATTACACTGGACGGCGAGAAAATTATCGGCGAAAAAGCAGGTAACTATAAAGCGAGCATTACCCTCATGGGGATAATACCCGTAAAAAGCATAAAAATCAGCGTTACAAACGAAAAAAAAGTCGTGCCGTGCGGAAAGGTTGTCGGAGTAAGGCTTTACAGTGATGGTTTGGTTGCAGTTGCGATAGGAACAATCACAGACGAAAACGGAAACAGAACAAGTCCCGCAAAAGAGGCGGGAATAAAAGAAGGCGACATAATAACTCACATAAACGGAGTCCGTCTTATGTCCGCTTCGCATCTTATGGCAGTCCTTGAAAAGACAAGCGGAGATGTTTCGGTTACCTACAAAAGAAACGAAAAAATATATAATGCCAAGGTAACTCCCGTAATATCTGCCACCGACAAGAGCAAAAAAATCGGACTTTGGGTAAGAGATTCCACAGCGGGGATAGGAACAGTTACCTATTATGACAAAGATGACCTTTCTTTCGGAGCGTTGGGGCATCCCATAACAGACATTGATACGGGGGTTAGTTTTTCGGTACTTGAAGCAAGTGTGGTAGGCTGTTCTGTTTCAGTTTCCAAAAAAGGTGAAAAAGGTTCTCCGGGCGAACTTTACGGTTCTTTTTCCCCCACGGATAAAGACATCGGCACAATAAATCTAAACTCCGATTGCGGAATTTTCGGAACACTTTTTGAAGAAATTTCGGACAGAGAAGCCGTCCCGGTTGCACTTAAAAGTGATGTAAAAGTCGGAAAAGCAATTGTGCTTTCAAACATTTCCGGAGACAGCGTTAAAGAATATGAAATTGAAATAGTAAAAGTTTTTAAATTTTTATCAAGCGAATCAAAGGATATGATAATAAGAGTAACCGACCCCAATCTTTTGGAAGCTGCCGGAGGAATTGTGCAGGGCATGAGCGGAAGTCCTATTTTGCAAAACGGAAAACTTGTCGGCGTGGTAACGCATGTTTTCGTAAACGACCCAACCCGTGGCTACGCCATCTTCGCCGAAAAGATGCTCAAACGGACAAATTGTGGCAAATGAAAAAAATAAAAGAAGCATCATAAAATAACGAGTGATATAATTTCACCCGTTACATAAAAACTTTGATAATGTGTCTAATTAAACATATTTAACTCTTCGATGTGTCCACTTTTACTATACACCTCTCTAAGTTTTTCTATTATTTTTTCTTTTTCCTCACTGCCATTCGTTACTAAACGAAGATATGGAATGTGATACTTTTCTAGTATTGTGTTTTTCATCTGATCCCGTTTTGCTTGCTGTGTTCCGTCTTCGTGATGATAAAATCCGTCAACTTCTATCGCCAAAACCGGTTTTTTACTGATTTTGTTGTAAATCAAAAAGTCGAGATGGGTTGCAATGTTCATCGCATATCGATATTCTTCAGCGTTAAGGTATTCCGGATTTCGTATCAACATATTGAGCGGCTGATGACAAATAACATCTAAATCTTTTAAATTTTTTTCCATGAAAATATCTTTTATAGTAACATACATCAAATTTTCTGAATCATACTCGGAAATTTTTTTTTGCTTTTTAAGATATTCCATGCGACTTTCGGTATATTGTTTATACAAATAATCGAACACCGAATATATTTTGCTTTCAGTAATGGTTAAATTATTGTACTCAATGTAAGATATTAAATCGGAAATATTGCTGTTTGACGGTTGTTCATTGCCCGAAACAACAAGGTAAAGTTTTTTCTTTGCTCTTGAAACGGCAACATTTAACAAATACGGATTATCAGAAAAATCAGTAACTTCATTATCAACAGTTGTTAAAATGATTGCATCTTTTTCTCTGCCCTGAAATTTATGTACGGTTGCAACTTCAATCCCACAGCCTTTTAAAGTTTCTGCCAAAGCGTTAACTTGGTTGTTATAGGGAGTTATAACGCCTATTTCATTCGGCAACAAATTGATTGACGAAAGAATTTCCTTGCTAATTACATCAATTTGCCGTTTGTTCATTCTGTCGCGTTCGTGATTGCCTTTAACTGTTTTGATAACCGAAATAACACCTTCTTCTCCGTTATCTTCCGTCATAACAATCAGTTTACCGTCATAAAACTTTTGATTGCAAAAATTGATAATCTTAGGATGACAGCGGTAATGCTCCCGTAACAGAGTTTGAGGAATTTCCGGTAAAAGTTCGCATATTGATTGGAGAAAACTCTTTTTTGAAAATCGGTAACATTCGCTTATGGAAAAAGAGTTGAAAAGTGCATCAGTTTTCTTTGCCGTATCCTTATCAACGACATTCGGCAATTGTTTTTTATCTCCTACAATAACCGCATTTTTTGCACATGATAAAGCAAGGGCACCAGTGGAAACATCAATTTGAGATGCTTCATCCATTATGACATAATCAAATACGGCATTTTTTCCAAGACTGTTGCGTGAAGAAAATGTTGTGCTGAGTACAACGGGATATTCTTCCTGCACTTTGTCCGAATCTTTCCATAATTGCTCTTCGCTAAATATGGGTCTTGCGATTTTATTGGTGTATTTCTTGTGCAAACAGCCCTTAAAATATTTCATCGAAAGAGAAACAAACTCATCGGTTAACTGTTTTGCGTTTATGTTGTTGAGTTTTCTTTCAATTTTCTTTATGTCGTTTTTAATTTCCGTTTTCCTCGCCTGATAATAAAGTTTTTGGAATGTGTTTATTATTTTTGAAATATCTTGACTATAAAATCTCCAGTTGTATATTCTGTAAAGAATGACACTTTTTATTTTGAAGAAAAACCCCAATTTCATTTTGCTTTCGGAAACATGCTGACATTCATTCCACAAGCGTAAAAGACGAGAAGATGACAGTTTGTTATTTATTATGTGCCGTGGCTGAACTTCTGCAGTTTCATTTGAAAATTGTTCAAACTGTTTTTCTTCAATTTCAATTTGCTTTAATTCAAGTTTATATTTTGCTAGACTTTCTTGTTTTGCAAAAATATTATTCAGTTTTTTTGAGCGGTTAATAACATCCGAATTAAAAGAATTTATATCGGAAATATCGTTTTTCCAATCGCCGATATCGGGATATAAACCGCTTTGACCCGCAATAAATTTCTTTTTGTTCTCATCACTCCCAAGCGGAGCCACAATAAATCCCATATTGTACTTTTCTGATGAAAGTTTTTCCAAAATGTTTGCAGTTGCGGAATTGTTGTTTGATACAACTTGAACAGTTTTTCCGCTTATTATTAAATTTGCTATAATATTAAGTATTGTTTGCGTTTTGCCTGTGCCCGGAGGACCTTCAATAACACTTATTCTATTTTCAAGGGCAGATTTTACGGCACGGTACTGACTCGCATTACATCCAAAAGGAAAAACGGGAACAGATTGTATCCCTGTGCTGTTTTCTATTTTTGATGTTAAATACGCAGACAAAACAGATTCTCCGTCAACAAAATCAATTTTTTCATATTGTTTTGACAGCAGTTTTATCCCATCTTCTGACTTTATACTGACAAGGTTGGCGGTTTTTTTTAAATACGCCAATACATTATTCGCCACGGAATCATCAAGACAAGATTTAATGATCTGCAAATCTCTTCCATTGTAATCTCTTGAAATGCCGTTTTCAAAACAAATATGCCAATAGTTATCATGTCCGTTTTTGAAGATACAAATTGATGATATGTAAAAAAGGTATTTTTCAAGATGCTTGATCTTATATATTTCAGGATTTAATACTTCGGGATTTTTCAACCATACAATTCTATTAGAATCATAACTGTACATTTTACCGTTTTTGAACTTTACATCATACTTTTTAGTTTCGGGATTATAAAAACAAGATTTAACATCTGCGGTGATGATTCTGTTGTTTTTTTTATCTATGAGCATATTTTTAAATTCGTTCATGCATTTTCCTCCACCGTTTTTATATCAATCTGTGTGCATTTTTTGTTTTGAAAACTTTCAGTTTTGATATTTTTGTTTTAGTTTTCTAAAAACTATTATTGTAAAAACGGTATGGATTATATCGGTACCTAACCACGATATTGGATAGGAAATAAAGAGTGAACCAAGCGTATGGAAGTGCCGAAATACCGTAAGAATCCACAAAATACGGATACCGCACACGCCCAAGATTGAACCGCACATCGGAATAAATGATGTTCCCATTCCTCTAAGTGCCCCGACAAAGACCTCCATAATTCCGCAAGCACAATAAGATGAAACTATGTAATTAAGCCTGATTACTCCGTTTTCGATAACTCCCGCATTGTCTGGGGTGTATATGTTTAAAAGTTGTCTTTTAAAGGTAAGAATAAGTCCGCCTGTAACAACGCCTATAATAACGACTTGGCAGAGTGCAAAAAATATGATTTTTTTAACCCTTTTCATATTTTTTGCACCTACATTTTGCCCTACATAGGTAACGGTAGAGTGGTGCATTGCGTTCATTGCCGTATAACAGAAGTCATCAATATTCGATGCGGCACTGTTTCCTGCAACAACAGCCGAACCAAAACTGTTTACGGAACTTTGGACAAGAACATTTGAAATCGAAAAAACAACGCTCTGTATACTTGCAGGAAGTCCTATTTTTAAAATTTTTAAAAGGACATCTTTATGAATTTTAATATCTTTTAAAATCAGTTTGCAGTCGTCTTTTTTCTTCATCAAAAACCCTGCGACCAATACCGCCGAAAGCAATTGTGATATTAGTGTCGCAAGAGCAACACCCAAAACGCTCATATTACAAAAAATAACAAAAATAAGATTTAAAACCACATTTACAAACCCCGAGATAATTAAAAATACAAGCGGAGTTTTGGTGTCCCCGGAGGCTCTTAAAATTGCCGCTCCGAAGTTATAAACAAGTAAAAAAACCGAACCCAAAGTCGTAATTTTAAGATAAAGTGCCGACATATCCACAATATCCGGTGGGGTATTGAGAAACAAAAGCATACTCTTTGAAAAAATTACACCTACAACGGCGAGCAATATTCCCCCGATTATTGCGATACCGAATGAAGTATGTACCGCCTTTTTAACATCGTCTTTTCTCTGTGCTCCTATTGCTTGTGCGACACACACTGCCGAGCCTGACGAAAGTGCAATAAACAAATTTACCAGCAAATGCGACAAAGACGAAGTCGCCCCTACCGCACCGAGTGCTTCACTTCCCGAATACCTGCCCACAACAATAATGTCTGCCGCATTGTACAAAAGTTGAACCCAACCGCTGAGAATAATAGGTATTGAGTAAAGAAACAGTTTTGAAAATATTGAACCTTTTAAGATATTGTTGTCTTCCATAATGCACCTTCACACAAACAAGGGCTGGTGCAAAATGAATTTTCAAAATTCATTGCTATCAGCCCCTTTAATCTTTTACTTTTTTACTACTTTCCGATTGCGTTGTACAATATAATCATTGCTTCCGCTCGTGTGATTTCGTTACAGGGTCTTAAATAACCGCCATCGCCCGAAACAATTTCCATTCCTTTTGCTATTGAAAGGTATCCGAAATGTGTGGGCAAAACTTCATTTGCATCTAAAAAGTCAAGTTTAAAGATGTCAAGTTTTGCGACTTTTTCAAGTCCTTTTGCCCTCATCAAAAACTTTATTGCATCTTGTTTTGCGATGGTTACATCGGGATTTTTTTCTTCGGGAAGGACAATTTTTTGCTTTATGAGGTACTCATACAGGCTTTCGTCTCTGTAATCCGAATAATAGGACAGTTGCGATTTTACCAAAAATGTCAAAAATTCAATCTGTGAAATTTTTGCATCGGGCAAAAACTCGGGAGAGTCATAATAAATTCCGATTTCAGCCATTTTTTCGATAATGTCCTTTGCGTAGTGATTGTCTATATCCGTGTAACTCTTAAAGTTTTCCGTCTTTGTAAATTCTTCACCGTTTTCCGATAACAAAGTACCGTCCTTTGCCGAAATATACAGCGGACCGTCCCAAGCATATCCGTAAACCAAGTGCATTTTTCCTTCATCGTAATTGCTTGTATATTTAAGGCTGATTTCGTTGTTTTCAGAAAACTTATTTTCTGCATCAACAAGGTCAAGGGCGGGACTTACGGCATCGGGGACTAAATCTTGGAGCCAAGTAAGGTTAATCGAAAGAATTTCTCCGCTTTTATCAACATAAATTGAAAGATTGTCTTCGGGGAAAGGAATGTCGCCTATTTTTCTCTGATAAACCGTTGTAAGTCCGTATTCGTATGCTGTGCTGTTTGCATCAAAGCACTCGTTAAGATAAGAGTTAAAGTATTTTTTTGCAACCTTTTCCGAGGTTGATTTAAGAGTGCTTTCGCTCTTTGCTTTTGCACTAAATTCATCTCCGCCTTTATTGTAACTTAAAAGTTGTCCAGTCATTGCATCAAATCTGGCACTGACACTTTGATAGCAGTCATTTTTTTCTTTGGAAAACTCTATTGATGCAATATACCTTTTTTGCTCATCTGTGTAGAACGGAGTTCTTGTTGTGTATCCGAAATATGTTACTTCATACTGTGAATCAATATTAAAGAGAGGGTCATTTCTGAGTTTTTTCTCAAATTCTTCTTGCGGAATAAAGTTTTGATAGTTTAAAATTTCTTCTTGTTCTTCGGGAGTGAGGATTATGGTATCTAATGCCATATTCTTGGCGGAAACCGTTTCTTGCACCACATCGCCTCTTCCCATGAGATAGTAGTAATCTTCTTTTGCCGCAACATCTTCCGAGTGTGCATCAATTTTTATTGACGGATTTAACGCATAAACGAGTTTTAAGGAGCGGTCTTTTTTGTCTGCGAAAGTTTTATACAAAAGAGTAACTGCTCCGTTTTGACTTAACAGTTCTCTTGCTCTTTCTTCGGAAATGATGTTATCGGGACCGGGGAAGGCATAACTATCCTGAAAATATCTGCTGAAATTTTTAACCGAAAGGTTTGTTGCATCAATCGTAACATAGCATGAGGAGTATTCAACCTCGATGCCGTATTCTTTATGCCTAAACTCAAAAGAATATGCACCGTTTTCGTACCTTTCGTTGTACGGATTTTCAAAATCTATCTTTGATGAGTCCGAGCCGAGTGCTTTTTTTAAAATATCTTTTGCAGCGGAAAGCACTTCCTCTTTTGAATACACGGGAAGTTTTACCAAATCGGATTCATCCTGAGAAATTCCGAAAGATTCAATCTTATTATTTCTTACGGAAGCGTTTACCCAAACATAATCATCGCTGTAATCATCGTTGTTCCAGTACATATAATAGTAAACCGAGCCATCGCTGTCGGTGTAGGAGTCGCTTGCAAAACGAGTTGCGTTTTCGGGAATATCAAACACGCTTTTAACAAGTTTTACTGCGTTTTCAAGCTCCGTTTCTGCCGCAAATACTCCTATCGAGGATAGAACAAGTGCGAGAGCGAGAATTGTTGCGATTAGTTTTTTCATAAGAATCCTTCTTTCGTATAAAAATTTTTTAATATTTGTATTTTTCGTTATACATTCTCTGTCTTTCAAGTCTTTTCTTTCTTCTTTGATTGTAGCGGTACTGCCTGATCCAAATGAAAAGTATCAAAATGAGAAGAACGGGAATGTAGAAAAACGGTGATATAAAGAATCGCCCTATTCCGCCTAAAACATAGGAAAAGGGATTGAACTTATAATCTCTGTCGGCGACCAAGTTTACCGAACCGACCTTTTCACCGTTAACATAGTAGTCGCTTGTACCTAAAACTTCCCCCGCCTTAACGGGTGCTTTAATTTTTTTGTTTATATGGTCTTCGTGAGTAATTTTTCCGACATCTTCTCCCGATTTTGTCAAAATAGTTATATCGCTTTCCGCCGTCAGCAAAACTGCTCGTTCTTTTCTTGCCGCACGGATTGGTGCTTGGGTTATCAAGTCGCCTTTTTTAAGAATCGTGTGATTTGAAAAACTTGAAAAAGCGTATTCAAAAAGATTTTTGGCATCAATAAATGTCATAGCCGTTCCGTTTTCGTTGCCTGCTTCGTAAATAAGTGCGATGTAGTCCGCATCATTTTTTGAAGCCGAAGCCACCAAACACGACTTTGCCTCATCGGTATATCCTGTCTTTATTCCCGTAGCAGCCGGATAAAAATATGTAGCGTTTCTTTTTTTGCTTACCAAGTGATTTGTGTTTGAAAGATACCTGACCTCTTTGTACTGAGGAGTGGGGTCAATCATGTACATATCGGTTTTGACAATTTCACGAAACTCTTCCTTTTGCATTGCATAACGGGCGAGGATTGCCATATCACGAGTTGTGGTGTAATGCGAAATGTCGTGTTTACCGTGAGTGTTTACATAGTGAGTGTTATTCATTCCGAGTTCGGAAGCCTTTTTGTTCATCAGGTTAACAAATTCAGAAATACTGCCCGAAATACGCTCACCCAAAACATTTGCCGCATCTCCCGCACTGTAAAGCATAAGTCCGTAGAGAAGTTGGCGGACGCTTAACTGCTCGCCCTCTTTAAGACCCATGTTCGTATATCCCGGAGTAAGTTCCGAAATTGCACTGTTTGACGCCGTTAAAACATCATCGAGCGACAAATTTTCAAGGGCAAGCACCGCTACCATAATTTTTGTGGTGCTTGCAGGATAAACCTGTGCATCTGCATCTTTTTCGTAGAGCGGTTTTCCGCTTTTTGCATCAATCAAAAGAGCATGAGGAGCAGAAACTGTCGGCTCATCACAAAATCCCGTAACCGATACGGAAAAAATCAAGATAACGCATGTTAAAAGTGCAAAAACTTTTTTCATTAATACTTCTCTCCATTTAATATTTTAAGTGCTGTTTTTAGGGCATCTTCTTCTGTTGTTTCTACATCGGGATTAATGCCTGTTTTATCAATACATTCAAGCGATGGCAAGAGATTTTTATATGATGTGAGAGTAATTGCACCTTCAAGCCGTGTACCGTTTAAGATGGGATAAACACCCTGTGTAACACCCTTGCCGTAAGTCTTACTGCCAACGATTGTTGCCCTGTTATTGCATTTTAAAGCCCCGACTGTGATTTCCGATGCACTTGCACTTGCTCCGTTTGTAAGCACTATTAACGGAGTATCAATGGCATCTTTTGTCGCTTTGTATTCAATTCTTTCATTTTTATTATCCTCGGTGTACATGATTGTAGTACCTTTTTCCAAGAATATATCGCAAAGGTCAATGGCGGCTTGTAAATCTCCGCCGGGATTGTTTTGGAGGTCAAGAATAATTCCGCTCGCTTTATTGTCATTAATAATATTTGAAAGTTTTTCGCAAGAAGTTGCATCAAAGCCGGTATATTTGATGTATAAAATATCGCCGTACATCTGATATGTTACGGGATACATGGCGATAACATCCCGTGTAACCGTAAAAAGCAACTCTTCTTCGCCACGCTTTACGGTTATGTCAACCGTTGTTCCGACCGGGTTGGGAATGTTTTTGCCCTTCATATGTCTGACAGCCTGAGTCATTTCCTCGCCTGTGTATTCGGAATCGTCTACACGGACTATCAAATCTCCGGGAAGTATTCCCGCCTTTTGAGCGGGCGAATCTTCGTAAACACCCAAAATGGTGATATATCCCGTTTCGCCGTTGTAAATCTCTATTCCGAGTCCTACATATTCCCCCGAAAATTCGGAAAAGATGTCTTGTGCCTCTTCACGGGTTGCGTAAGAAGCGTATTTGTCGTTAATTGAGGAGAGTGCTCCGTATACGGCATAGCGGGAAAAATCTTCGTCATTATATTCACCGATATAATGCTCATCTATAATGTCCTTTACCAAACCTAATGTATCCGCCCGTGATTGAGGGATAAAAGAGAAGAACAAAAATGTAAATGCAACCGATGTAAAAATAAATGTCAAAAGCACCGCAATGGTTACCTTAACCCAAGTTTTCAATAAAATCCATCTCCTTGTCGCCGTATAAGTATATGCGAAGTTATTTAAGATATGCAGTCGGGTCGGTATATTGACCGTTTTTCAGAACGGAAAAATGAAGATGGTTTCCCGTACTCATACCCGTTGAGCCTGCCTTGGCGATTACATCGCCTTTTTTAACCTTTGTGCCTACCGACACCAAATTCTTGCTGTTGTGTCCGTAAAGGGTTGTTATTCCGCCGCCGTGGTCTATAACTATATAGTTACCAAAACCGCCGGCATTATATGCATTTTTTATTACCGTTCCGTCCCCTGCCGCACATATACTTGTACCGTAGGGAGCGGGTATATCTATTCCGGAGTGGAATTTTTTCGTTTTAAGTACGGGATGTATTCTGTAACCGTAAGGAGAAGAAATCTTAGTATGACCGGGAACGGGCCAAGCAAGTTTTCCTCCGGTGTACGGACCGGACGATGACCCTGTGGCCTTGGCAATCTCCGCTCTTGCCTTTTCTTCTTCCGCTTCGTATTTTTGGTATGCTTTTTTGTAAGTTTCGGCTTCGCTTTCAAGTTGTTTTGCCAAGGCGTCTTTTGCCTGTTTCCTTGTTTCAAGTTCGTCAACTCTGTCTTCAAGTTGAGCCTTTAAAAGTCTTTGTGCTTCTTTTTCGTTTTCAAGGGCATCCTTTTTTTTCTTTACTTCATTTTTGATATCGGCAAGTTGCTTTACTATGCCCCTGTCGTAATCAATAATCTGTTTTACAAGTTCAACGCGTGAGATAAAATCACTAAAACTTTCCGCACCGAAAAGGACTTCAAGATAAGATGATGTTCCGTTTTCGTACATAAGTCTTGCTCTTGTTTTAAAGGATTCATCATATCCTTTCCACTTTTGTTCGGCTGCGTCAAGTTCTACGGAAATCCGGGCTATGTTTTTTTCGGACTCTTTTAACTGAGCCTTAACTTTGTCTATCGAGGCTTCGGCATTTGTAATTTGCACATCTATCTTTTGAGATTCTTTTTGAACATTCTTTTTTTGATTATTAATGCTGTCGTACTGCTTTTTTGCCTCTTCTTTATTCTTTTTTGCTTGGTCAGCCTGCTTGGTAAGGTCGGAAGTTGAAGCGGCATTTGCGCTTATTGCGGGATAAACTATTGAAAAGAGCATTGCAAAAGCCACTAAAACCGCTAAAACTGTTGCAACTATTCTTTTTGTGTTATCTCTTTTTTTCATAAAAATTACCTCGTCAAACTTTAAGATGCTTTTTAATTGAAAGCATACTTCCGACTGTTCCCATAAAAATTCCGAAACACACAACCGTAATTCCGATAGGAAGTACAAGTTCCGAAGCATTTTTCAGAGTAAATACATCAAGAGTATCCTTTATCCACGAAACCACTCCGTCATATCCCAAGAAAATAAGGCAAAGCGAGAAAATTCCGCTGATAAAACCGACTATCAAGCCTTCTATAATAAACGGCCAACGGATAAAACTGTCTGTTGCACCCACATAACGCATAATATGTATGGCGTCTTCTCTTGAATGAACGCTCATTTTTATAGTGTTTGAAATTATAAACATTGCAATCAAAAGAAGCACAAGCATTGCAATAAGACTTGCAACTTTAACAACTTTTGTAATGGTCATAATCTTGTTTACCAGGTCTTGGCGATTTTTTACGGTCGCAACACCCGAAATTGAAGCGACTTCTTTTGTAAGTTCTTCTGCCAGAGAAAGATCTTTCATGCTTATTTTGACACTGCTTCTCATAATTTCGTTTCCGTCAAGGTCATAAAAAGCCTCCGCATCGGCACCTAAGTACTCACAGTAGTTTTTCCAGGCTTCTTCACGGCTTTCAAACTCTGCCTTTTCCACATTTTCCAATGCTTTAACCTTGTTAAAGATTTTTTGTTGCTCTTCCTCGTTTAAATCCGCCTCAATAAACGCTTGAATTTCGCATTGGGACTGAATTTGCTTGCCCAAGAAATTCACATTTACCGAAAACAGCATAAAAATTCCCAAAAGAACCAAACAGCATGTAACGGTAGCAAAGGAAGCAAGCGTCATAAGTGAATTTTTAAAAATGTTTTCTGTCGCTTCGTGCATATAGTATTTGAAATTTCTAAATGACAACTTCATACACTCCCTTCTCTTGATCTCTTATGATATTTCCCGATTCAAGTTGAATAACTCGTTTGTGCATATCGTTGACGATTTTTTCGGAGTGTGTAACCATTAAAACGGTAGTCCCGTTTTTGTTAACTTGATCAATCAGTTGCATAATATCGGCGGCGGTGTTAATGTCGAGGTTTCCGGTAGGTTCATCAGCCAATATAAGCGATGGGCTGTTTACAAGAGCCCTCGCAATTCCCACTCTCTGCTGTTCACCGCCCGAAAGTTGATTGGGATAGCACCTTGCTTTTTCCGAAAGCCCTGTCATAGAGAGAATTTCAGGTACAACACGCCTGATTTGGGAGCGAGTTTTCCCCGATACTTCCATGGCAAATGCAACATTGTCAAAAACCGTCTTTTTCTTTAAAAGCCTGAAATCCTGGAAAACCACACCTATATGACGGCGAAGATATGGAATTTGATAAGGAGAAAGTTCGTTTACTTTAACTCCGTCAATAATGACTTCGCCCTTAGTCGGTTTATTCTCGCCGAGCAGAAGTTTTGTAACGGAACTTTTGCCCGCTCCCGTTTTTCCGACCAAGAACACAAACTCACCCTTTGAAACATGAAAACTGATGTTGTTCAGTGCAACGACATTGTTGTCATAAACAACCGTTACATCTTTAAAATCTATCATATGTAATTGTCCTTTCTTACATTTTTATCGGGTTTGTAACCAAGTATTTTTTAACCATCATCGCAACCTTAAAAACTATTGCATGGTCAAAAATCCTAAGGTCAAGCCCGGTTATTTTTTGTACTTTATCCAAGCGATAGACCAAAGTGTTTCTATGCACATAGAGTTTACGAGCGGTTTCAGACACATTTAAGTTGTTTTCAAAAAACTGCTGGATTGTGTGAATGGTTTCGCTGTCCAGTGAATCTATTGTATCTTTTTTAAATACTTCCGACAGGAAAAGTTCGCAAAGAGTTGTCGGAAGTTGATAAATGAGGCGTCCTATACCAAGGTTTTCGTAGTTGACGATAGTTTTTTCAACATCAAAAACCTTGCCTACTTCAAGTGCTACCTGAGCTTCTTTGTAACTTTTTGAAAGTTCTCGAAGGTCGGTAATGACGGTCCCTATACCGATTGTTGCGGTCTGCATGGTTTCGCTTTTAAGCGTTGAGTCTATACTTTTGGCGATTTCTTCAAGACCGCTGTTTTCCGTGTTTGCGATTTCCTTAATCAAGACAATATTGTTTGAATCCATATTTATAACAAAATCACGGTTATTTTCGGGAAACATTGCCGACACAACATCAAACGCCTCAAAATCCTTGTTTGAATTGGAGTTTCTTATAATAAGGGTTGCATAATTCCCTTCGTACGGAAGGTCAAGTTCTTTTGCTCTTACATAGACATCTCCCGGCAAAATATTATCAAGAAGTACATTTTTGAGGAAGTTGTTTTTATCGAGTTTTTCATTTTTGGACTGCATAAAACCGGTAGAGGCAGCCAAAAGCACCTCTGCCACTTTTAACGCTTCATCATCCTCACCTTCGCAGAAGACAATAAACCTGTCGTAGTTATATGTCGTGTGCAAAAAAGTGTATCCTTTGTAGATAATTTTTTCACTGATGCTGTCGCAGAGCAATATAACGCTGCCGTAAATATCTTTTACAGGAGACATTTTAACCGTTGTAAAAAGGCTCGAGTCCGTACCGATGAAGCCTACCTCTCTGGTGTAAATATCACGCAACTTGAAAAAAAGAGTTTCCAACACCTTGTTTTGCATAATAAGACCTCCAAAAGCGAAAAAGTTACTGTTTATACAAATTCTATTATATTGTAACATTTTAAATGAAAATTTTCAACTAAAAAGATTAAATTAAAAAATTTTTTACAATTAAACTTATCCTTTTCACTTTATACGGGTATTTTGCATAATTTAAAGGGGGAGGGATATGTATGCTTTTAAGTGTTGCATCGGTAACGAGTGCAAATCAAATAAAGAGATTTTTGGCACATGAAGGCAAGAAATCTTCGGTAATTCAAACGCCGTCCGCACTGACCAAAGAGGGTTGCGGATTCAGTGTTCGTTTTAATGATGCCGATAAAGACTTAATAACAGGGTTTTCTGAGAAAAACAACATCACAATCCGTGCGTTTTTTAAAGAAAATGTTTCGGACGGCAAAAAAATATATGAAAAAGTATTATAGCGGAGTTTTTTATGATATATCTTGATAACGGAGCAACGAGTTTTCCAAAGCCGAAAACTGTTTTTACGGCGATGGAAAAGGCTATTAAAGAAGGAACAAGCCCGGGACGGGGCGGACACAGACTTTCGATGCACTCTGAGGATATAATGCTTTCGTGCAGAGAGGAGATAAAAGAACTTATCAAAGGGGAGAGTGCGGAAAGAATTGTATTTACCAAAAATGCAACCGAAGCACTTAACATTGCCATAAAAGGTTCTGTTTCGCCCGGAGAAGTAATAATTTCGTCTTTGGAACACAACAGTGTTCTGCGTCCTCTTGTTGCACTTGAAAACCTTGGCGTAAAAATAAAAATTGCGGACTCAAACGACCTTTTAAACTCTGTCCGCTCCCTTATTAACGAAAATACAAGACTTGCGGTTATTACGCACGCTTCAAATGTTACGGGAGAAGTTTTAAATATCAAAGAAGTTTATAAAATATGTAAAGAAAAAGGCGTTTTAACGCTTTTTGATTGCTCGCAAAGTGTCGGGCATATTGATATTGACGCAAACTTCTGCGATATGCTTGCTTTTCCGGGGCATAAGGGACTTTTAGGACCTTCGGGAACGGGTGTGCTTTATGTTCGGGACGGCATAGTTTTGGATACACTTACAGAAGGCGGAACCGGAAGCCTTTCGGAAAATGCGTTGATGCCGGCATTTCTTCCGGACCGTTTGGAAGCCGGAACGCAGAATTTCGTGGGAGTAGCCGGACTTTTGGAAGGTGTTCGCTTTGTAAAAAAAGAAGGAGTAAAAGAAAAAACAAAAACTCTTATAAACCGCCTTTATGACGGACTTTTAAATATTTCCGGCATCAAAGTTTACGGGAATAAAGATTCCCTTTTAATGTCTGTAACATTTAAGAATCTTGATACCGTTGAAGCCTCGCACATTTTGGATGAAAACTACTCGGTTTTTACTCGTGCGGGATTGCATTGTGCCCCTCTCGCACACAAAAGCATCGGCACAATAAAGTCGGGAACGCTCCGCCTTTCTCCGGGCTTTTTTAATACAAAAGGGGACATAGATAAAGTCCTCTTGTGTCTGAATAAGATTGCAAAATAGTATATTTTTTATTTCTTGACCTCTCT
This sequence comes from Clostridia bacterium, assembly GCA_045615705.1. GTDB lineage: Bacteria > Bacillota > Clostridia > UMGS1883 > UMGS1883 > JAZLFH01. Next base: position 18,638 of record JAZLFH010000052.1, on the reverse strand, counting down.
TTTTTGTATGGTATAATATACCTATAACGAAGAAAGGTCTTTTTTTATGAAGTGGACAAAGGAACAGGAAAGTGCGGTTTTCGCTCCCGTTTCGGACACGCTTGTTACGGCGGCGGCAGGAAGCGGGAAAACGCAGGTTCTTTCCGAGCGAATCGTAAGGCGAATAACAGAAGAAGATGCCGACATAGACAGACTTTTAATAGTAACATTTACCCGTGCGGCGGCGGCGGAGATGCGGGTTCGAATTTCCCGCACCCTTTATTCGTTGCGTTCAAAAAACGAAAGAGCATCTCGTCAGATTTCGCTTATTTCGGGAGCAAAAATATGCACGATTGACTCTTTTTGCATAGATGTTGTAAAGAAAAACTTTTTCAGGCTCAATCTCCCCGGAGATTTTCGGGTGGGCGACTTTGGTGAACTTTCGCTTTTAAAAGCGGAAGCACTTACGGAAGCCGTGGAGGAAATGTGCAAAAAGGGTGATGAAGGCTTTTCGGACTTAAATCTTATTTATAACAACAAACGGGACGATAAAAACCTTTTTGATATGTGCGAAAAACTGTTTGATTTTTCGGAAACTTTCCCTTATCCCGACAAATTTTTAAATTCCTGCAAAGAAACTGCAAAATCGGGGGATTTTAATAACTCTCCGATTGCAGAATTTTTATATGATGAGGCAACAGAACTTATTAATCACGCAATTCTTTTGACAGATTCTTCTTTGGAAATGATTGAGGATATAACCGATTTTTCTCATTACCGAGAGTGCTTTTCTTCTGACAGAATTTTACTTGAAAACCTTTTAAAAGCAAAGGATTACAAAACGCTGTATAATATTTTATCCTCTTTTTCTTTTGATACATTGCCGTCAAAAAAAGGGCTTGATGAGTACATAAAAGAAATTTGCAAAACAAACCGTGATGGGGTAAAAGATGCAGTAAAAAAAGCTCGTGAACTTATCGGAATTTCGCCGGAAGATGCCGACAAGACGGCGTTTTTGTTAAAGGACAGAATTTGTTCTTTGGTGGATACGGTTTCTTTGTTCTCAAAAAAGTTCCTTGAAAAAAAACTCGAAAAAAAGATTTTGAGTTTTTCCGATTGTGAGCATTTTGCTCTTTCGATCCTGCAAAATGATGACTTAACTCCATCTGATGCGGCAAAGGAAATCATGCGTTACTTTGACGAGATTTACATAGACGAATATCAGGATTCAAGCCTCGTTCAGGACGAGATTTTCAGGCTTATTTCAAGGGATTATATCGGAAAGCCCAACCGTTTTATGGTTGGGGATGTCAAGCAAAGCATTTACAGTTTTCGCAGGGCGGACCCGACAATTTTTATGGACAAAAGCGACACTTTTTCCAAAAAAGAAGACGCTTTAAAACGGAAAATCGCTCTTTCAAAGAGTTTTCGCTCGAGAAAAGAAGTAGTGGATTCCATAAATTCGTTGTTTGATGTCTTGATGACTGAAAAAAGTTCCGATATTGATTACAAAAAAGAAGGAAGGCTCGTATTCGGAGCGGATAAGATATACAAAGAAGAAAATCCAAAATACAAAAGTGAAATTCTGATAGTAAAGCCTGTTTCTTACGAGCAGGATGAAGACTCTCTCTCCTCTGTTGAAGAGGAAATGGATGTCGTAACGGAAAAAATCACAGAACTTGTAAACGACCCGAACTTTATAATTTTTGACAAGGAAAACAACTGTTATCGCCGTTTAAAACAAAAAGACATTGCAATTTTGGCGAGAAGTGTCAAAGATGCCGATGTAATTGAGCATTACCTTTCAATGAGAGGCATAAAAGTTTTTTCCGATGTCGGAAGCGGACTTTTTGATGCACTCGAAGTAAGAATTTTTACTTCGCTTTTGTCGGCGATTGACAATCTCGGTTTAGATATTGATTTGGTGTCGGTGCTTAGAAGTCCCATCTTTTCGTTTAGCGAAAACGAACTTTACGAAATACGAAAAAACAGAAAGGATGTGCCGTTTTACGAAGCACTTTCCGAGTATTGCAAAAACGATAATTTACTTTCCGAAAAATGCTCACTTGTAATCGAAAAGTTTAATAATTGGCGAACACTTTCAAAAGTAATGAGCATTGAGAGGTTTTGTTCCCGCCTTTTAGACGAAACAAAACTGTACGCAATATGCGGAGCCTTGGAAGGCGGAGCAAACCGTCAGGCGAATTTGAGATTGGTGCTTGAAAAGGCAAAAACTTTTGAAAATACCCTTTATAAAGGACTTCACGCCTTTATAAAGTATCTTGATGCTTCCTCAAAATCTACCGACTCAACGGTTGCAAAAGATGTTCCGAAAGACTTTGATGCAGTAAGGCTCATGAGCATTCACAAGTCAAAAGGACTTGAATTTCCCGTTGTATTTTTGATAAAAAGTTCAAAAAAGATAAATCTTCGTTCGGCAAGCGAGTCAATTATTATGGAGAAGGAGTTGGGATTTGGGATAAAGTATGGCGATAAAAGGCGAATTTTTTCCAAAACTCCCACATATAATGCAATTTCAAGGAAAATCAAAAAAGACGAATATGCGGAAGAATTAAGGGTTTTGTATGTTGCACTTTCCCGTGCAAGAGAAAAACTGTTTGTGGTCGGGCGTTCTCAAAAATGGGCAACTTTCACGCAGGAGAACAAACCGTTTTCAAAAAGAGAGTATGACAACACGGATTTTTTAAGTGCATCGTCATTTTTTGATTGGATAATGCTTGCATACTTTTCAAGTGCCTCACCGTATTGGGATTTGTCGGTAAAAGAGCCTGCGGGACTTTACGATTTCTTTGAAGAAGAAAAAACGGTTGAAGGGATTTTGCCGTCAGACGAAATCAGACGAAAAATGGCTTACAAAAATGAAAAATCAAAAGAAACATCGTCCAAAATATCCGTAAGCGAATTGAAAGAAAATAAAATTGATGCCGTAAAAGATACCGAAATCGTGCTTTCTCCTCCGTCATTTGAGAAAAATGCCGTACTAAGTCCCGCAGAAAAGGGAACGGCAATGCACAAATTCTTGGAGAACCTCGATTTTAACAGCGAACCCGAATATGAACTTATCAAAATGGAGAGAGAAAAGATTTTATCCAAAAAAGAAGCCGAGTCAATCGACATTGGAAAAGTTCAAAGATTTTTGGAAAGCGACATCGCAAAAAGGCTGAAAGAGGCAAAGTGGGTTAAACGGGAAGTTCCGTTTAACATATCTCTTTCGGAAAAAGAATTGGGGCTTGAAGAATCCGATAAAAATGTATATGTTCAGGGCATCATAGATTGTTATTTTCTTGATAAAGATGATAAACTGGTGCTTTTGGACTTTAAAACAGACCGCACGGACGATACAGAACTTATAAAAAAGCGGTACGGAATTCAAATTTCCACATACGAAAAAGCATTGAATAAAAAATATTTACAAAATGTTGATGAAAAACTTATATATTTGTTTTATAATGGTAGCACCGTAAATTTTTAAGGAGGAATTACAATGGCAAGAGCAAGAAAAAAGAACAAAAAAGGTCTTTTTGTTTTCCTTTATGTTTTGGGACTTATAGTTATATTTTTAGCATCTATGGTTGCGACAAGGTTTTTTTTAGACCGTAACACATCACAAAATCTTCCCGCAGAGCAAACTGCTCCTAAAAAGGAAAAGGATATAGCCGAAAAAGAAGAGATGAAAGATACTCAAAAAATCGAGGAAGAGCCTATCGAAGAAGAACAAGAGGTTCAAAACACAGTAAATGAAGAGCCTGTAAAAGAAGAAAAACCAACAGATGAGATTGAGAAAAAAGAAACTCCGATTATAGAAGATATTCCGGAAGAAGATTTGGAGCCGGAGGCAAAAACAATTTTTGAGGACGAAACTAATGACAACGCACAGAAAAGCGAAAGCGGTCTGTAATTGGTAACACTTACATAAAAGAAACGGCACTTTTTTGTCGAATAAACAATATAAACGGCAACAGAAAGGAATGATTATATTGTTTAAAAGACGAGTGCCGATTTTTGTTATCATTTTTTTAATGCTTTTTGCACTGCAAGGCTTTGGAGCAACATACACGGTGCAAAAGGGCGACTCCTATTTTTCAATATCTCAAAAATACGGAGTAAACTTTTTCACACTTTTAAAAGAGAACAATGCCGATGCTTCTTCTTGGCTCAACATTGGGGACAAAGTAAAAGTGCCGATTGAAAATGCGGTAATTGTACAAAAAGGAGATTCGTACTACACAATTTCGCAGCGAGAGGGAGTAAACTTTTTTTCTCTTTTAAAGTTAAACGGTGCCGATCTTTCTTCGTGGCTTGAAGTGGGAGATGTGGTAAAACTTCCGAAAAAAGCGGAAAAAGAAGAAAATTATGTTACATACCAAAACTACACAATAAGAGGAAATGACAGTGTGTGGAGCATTGCAAACAGTTTTGGAGTAACCATGGAAGAAATCTTGGAAATTAACAATCTAAACGAAGAAAGCATCTTGTATGACGGCGATATTTTAAAAATTCCGATTCATCACATAGCAAAAAAGCCCCACAAAGAGGGCTACGGGGAAAAACTTGATTGGTGGAGCGAGGCAAGATATGCCGTACCTATCGGGTGCGAGTTTACCGTAGTTGATTTATACACTCAAAAAAGTTTTACCGCAATAAGAACAGTAGGCTCCGGACACGCAGATTGCGAAACAAAGACAAAAGCAGACACCGAAATTTTAAAAGAAATTTGGGGCGGAAGTTTTAACTGGTCCAAAAGACCTGTTTTGGTAATTACCCCGGAGCATACAATTTCGGCAAGTGCATCGGGAATGTTTCACGCAGGAAACGAAAGCGAAGAGGCAAATACCTATGTATTATGGCGAAGCGATAACTACGGAGCAGGTATAAATTATGACTATATCAAAGGAAACGGTGCAGACGGACACTTTGACATTCACTTTTTAAATTCAATTAAGCATGTTGACGGCGAAACGGATAAAACGCATCAAAAAAACATACTGATTGCTTCGGGTGAATAAAAACACATTGTTTAAATTATTTTAGTTAAAAAAATAATGCAATAATATGTTTTAATAAAAAGATTTTTATGCTACGGACAAACTTCGCCTCTCGGAGTACCTTTGTACCCTTCGGGTTCAGTTTGTCCGTTCTGCACGCCTTTTTAATCACCCGAGGGGAGCAAAAAAGTCATGCCGAACAAAAAAGCAGAGCATTTGGAAGGCTCTGCTTTTTATTTTATATTTTTGCAATTAATTTTTTAAGACGGCTTTTTACAGGTCTTTTCTTTATAAGAATATATGCCGCAAATCCAAGAATCATAGCGATAACTGTATACAAGATATATTCTTGTGCCGAGCGTGAAACTTCATAAACCGTAAATTCGTCCGTGTCCGTTTTAAATTCAGCATAACTTCCGAAGTTTTTCCTGCTTACTCTTTTGAGTTCTCCGTTCTCTTCCTTATAGATTATCGAATTTTTCTTTTCATAGAGATATCGGATTGTATTTTTACCGGAGGGAGCGGATTCCACGGTGATATAATACGAGCCGTAAATTTTTCTTAATAACAGTTTATCGGGAACTTTTGTAGTCTTTTCAGCCTTTATTTTGGTGTCGTTGTTAAACCTTCCCACAAGCATTGCGATGCTTTTATTGTTCTTTTCAAGTTTTGACTTTATAAGTGAAGCATCTTTAAAATAAAGTGCGTTTACCGTTTGGTCAAACCTTACTTCGTTTTTTTCAAATTCTTCCCATTCGCCGTAGTATCCGTCTTTTTCGGGAACCGGGGGAATATTTTCGTCCGAAAGGCTCTCTTTGTATGAAAGTTTTTCTTTTTTAACCTCTTTGCCGTCTGCCATAAATGTTATTGTGAAATCTAACTTCTCGCCGAGTTCTTTCTGACTGAATTTGTCAAGGCTTTCAAAATCGGTTTTTTCGGCAACGCCCAAATAATCTATATCGTCAATACCGCCGTATTTTGACTCTATATACATATTGTTTTTTACATTGTCTTTTTCCGCAAAACCCGAAATCGTGCCGACAAATTCGTTTCCTTTTTTTATATCCGAAACCACTGCACAGTTTTGTATGGTATCGCCCTTTCCTGCAATACCGCCCGTGTAGTTGTTTCCCACGATACAAGCCTTGGAAATTGAGTTTTTGATAAACGAATTACTGTATCCGCATACTCCTCCCGTGAAGTCGCCGTTTTCACTTGTAATTACACCTGCACCTTTTGAATTTAAAACGCTCCCGAGCATCATTTTTCCTACAATTCCGCCGGTGTTTCCCTTTGTACTTTTTACAATTGCACTGCTTTGGCATCTGTTAATTAAAGCCTTTGTCTTGTACGAGAATTTAAGTGTTTTTTCGCCCTGTTTTTTTGCATCTTCACTATCAATGTCGTATTCTATTGCCATTGTGCCGGCTACTCCGCCCACATTTTCTTCGCCCTCGACTTTTCCCAGGTTTTCGCATAACTCAACTCTTCCGTCAAGTTTTACATACGAATAATCATCATCTTCCAAGAGTTTTTCAAAATCAAAATCCACCGCATCTTGGTAGGTATTTTTCATCGCACGAGAAATGTCTGTTATGTTGTTTCCCACATCGGAAAGGTCGTTTTTTATTTGTTCGGTTTCATCTTCCAAGACTTTCTTAACTGCCCTTAAATCGTTATTAAGCAAAGAAACATCGTCAAAAAGTCCGTTAAGTCGTTCTTTGTACGAATCGCTTATGGTGGGAATTTCTATTCTTTCGTTTCCCAGAAGGTCATGGAGCGAATCGTAAATTGCATCGGTTACGACTTTTGCACTTTGAAGTGCCAAACTTAAATGTGCAAAGGCGTTTTTAAGTTCCAAAGTCATATTGCTGTTTTTAAGTGCCTTGTCAAAAAGCCTCAATGCTTCCGACAAGTCCCTGAATGCGTCTTTGAGCGAGACGACACCTTTGTTTAACAGAATTATTGATGTTGTAATATCCATTAAGTCAACTGCTCCCGAAAGAGTGTCAAGACCGTAACTGATTTGTGAAAGTGCCGTCTTTACAGCCACAATCGCCTTTAAAATTTCGTCCGTATTCGGAAGGGGAGTTCCCGATAAAATTCCTTGAAGTTTTTCTATTGCGGTTACCGCACCGTCCACAGCGGCAAAATCGCCGAGCAAAAGATAAATCTGTTGCGAAAGCCTTGTCGTATCGTATGCCGAGTTCAATCCGTTCTTTACGGATTTTCTGAGGTCAGACAAACCTTTTGCGATTTCTTCGCCCGATGCCCCGTCTTGCTCCATTTGGTCTAACGCCTGCTCCAAATAAACCATGGCGGTCGAAAAATTATCTACCGAATCCGAAAGCGATGAAATTGATTTTCTGGTATTTTTGGTAAAAGTCTTTGCCTGTTCGCAAAATGCGGTAAGAGAATCCAAAGAAAGTTGCAACTCATCTGTCATTTTTTTCGCATCATCTTCTGTCGCTTCAAGTTTTTTTAAGGCGTTATCAATTCGTATTGACACTTCCTCGGCACTTTCCGAAAGTTTTTTGCCGTAGTCAACGGCATCGTTTACCAAAGAACGAGCAGAATTTGTTATGGTGTCAGCCCTGTCAAAAGCCAAATTCATGCTGTTTGAAATCTCGCTTGTATCATGCCTTTTTGACAGAATTTTTCCTATATTTTCAAGAGATGTAATCATTGTCTTTATAAAATCATCCGAGTAGTCAAGCACCAAATACGGCTCCGCATGACCGACAATACCTCCTACATCACGCCTGCCTAAGATATTTGCATAGTTTTTGCAAGAAAAGACATAACCTTTCTGCCTTCCGACAATCCCGCCTGTGTTGTAACCTACTCTTTCATATCCGACATCGCCGTAATTTTCGGAATTTTTTATGCTTCCCGAAGAAATCCCCGCAATTCCTCCCGTATCCGTGCTTACTGTAATTACTTCGGTCTTTTCAAAGTTTTTGTTTAAAATTTCCTCGCCTATGTTGTCAAACGACAGGTCCTCGCTCACATAAACCGTGTTTATGCTACCGCAATTTGTTGCGTCTTCTATCGTCCCGTCATTTTCGCCGGCTATACCTCCCGTATAGTTAAGCCCCGTAACACTTCCCGAAAATGTGGTTGACATAACCTCGGCACTCTTGTCATTAAATCCCGTAACTCCGCCGGTATATTTTCTGCCGTCAACACTTCCCGTGAATGTGCAGTTTTTGATTTTACCCATATTTTTTCCGCAGATACCGCCAACATACTCTCTGCTGCCGCCGGGCGAAACAAAACCTTCAAAGTTTGTGTTAATTACAACTCCGTTTTCTCCTATATATCGGAAAAATCCGGCATAACTCATATCTTTGTTAATACTGTAACCGCTTATTTTATGTCCGTTGCCGTCAAAAGTTCCGTTAAAATACGGAATTGGCTCAAACTCTGTTTTTGAAAGGTCAATATCTTTTTTCAGAATAACCGTTATATTATCGGAAGCCGTATCCGACTTAAACTTTTCCGAAAGGTTTAATATATCTCTCGGATTTGAAATCTCAATCGTTGTTTGATTTTTGGCAAATACGGTCGAAAACGATAATAAAAGCACCCAAACAAGCAGAAGCGAAACAATCTTATTCTTCAAATTCATTAATTTCGCCCTCCTTTTTAATATTTTCTATATCAACCTTAGCCTTAATGTCGCCCTTTACAATACCTTTGATATCTGCATCAACGAATCCGTTTAAAACGCCACGCACTCTGCCGTTTAATACATAAACACCGCTTCCGACAGAAATGCTTTCGGCTCTTTTTATGCTGAAACTTGTTTTTTCAATCACAAAATCGCCAATCATAAGAATTTCGGGGAGAACGCCCAAAACCAAAATCATGGAAATAAGAGTGCCTCTGAAAAGGCAGTTGCCCATAGATGCAATGATGGCGTTTGTAGAGATTTTGCTTATCAAAAGTCCCGAACACGCCAAAATACTTCCCGAAGTCAGAATTGTCGGGAAGGCGAGTTGGATTGTCTTTGTCATTGCGTCTTTTAGCGGAAGTTCTTTTTTAAGCGACAGATACCTTTCTGAAATAACGATAGCATAATCAATGTTGGCACCCATCTGTATCGCACTTACGATAAGATAACTTAAAAAGAATATCCTGTTTCCCAAAACAGTAGGCACGGTAAAGTTAAGCCATATACTTCCTTGAATTACGGCAATTAAAAGTATGGGTGTTCCCGCACTTTTAAATGTGAAGAACAAAACAATAAGAACAAAAAGTATCGACAAAAGATTTACCAAAATGTTGTCTTTTTTAAAAGAATGCCTGAGGTCATAATCGCTTGTTGTTTTTCCTGCCATATAACATTCTTTGTAGTATTTTTCTGTTTCGCTCTTTATGTTTTCAAGAAGTTCAAACGCTTCTTTTCCTTCTTCGGGCAGGTCTGTGTAAACAAGAATTCTTGAATAGTCATCAGAAATAAGTTGTTCTTTTGCCACCGACAAATCCTTATACAAGTCATCAATCGAATCTTCGGTTTCCTTATCAAGTTCGATAATTCCTTCTTTTTTCTTGTCGTAAATAAACGAGAATAAATCAACAAGCGGAATTTCGTACTTCCCGAGTCCCGCTATAATTTTTGCATAGTCGGAGTTTTCAACGGCATAGAGAGAATAAATCATATCGGCTTTTTCAATTTCTATTTCCGAAAGAGTGGAAAACTCGCTCGGCGTAACGCTGTCGCCCAAAAAGTATCCGTTTTTCGCTTCTATGTTTGCAATACCCGTAACACTTTTTACATTTTCTATGTTTTCAAGATCTTTTATGAGCAGTTTTTCCGTTCTGTAATCGCCCCTGTTTACCATAACGGCGACCGGATTTTTTTCGTCAAACTCGGAATTTATCATTTCTGTTGCAATTCTTCCGCTGTCTTTTCTGTCCGGGCTGAGCGTTGAAATGCCGTACACATAGTTGCAACGAGAAGAAATTATACATGCTGCAATTATTACCGCCAAAAAAACAGGCGGTACAATTTTTCTCAGTTTGTGAGCCGTTTTCCCCAAGAACGAAACATCAGGGATAAAACTTCTGTGCTTGGTTTTGTCAATATATTTCCCCATATACACGAGCAGGCACGGCATAAAAGTGAAAACGGAAAGAAGGCTTAAAATAATAGCCTTAATTAAAACCATACCCAAATCAAAGCCTATTTTATATTCCATAAACATAAGTGCCATAAGCCCCGAAACGGTAGTAAGAGAACTTGCCGTAATTGCCGAAACAGATTTTGAAAGAGCCTTTATTACCGCTGTTTCAACATCATGTTTTTCTCTTTCCTCACTGTAACGGTGAGAAAACATTATTGCATAGTCAATGGAAAGTGCCAATTGGAGAACTATCGTAACAGAGTTTGAAACAAAAGAGATTTCCCCAAATAAAAAGTTCGTCCCCTTGTTTATTACCGCCGCCATAACAAATGTTAAAATAAGGACGGGTACTTCCATGTAAGAACTCGAAGTAAGCACCAAAAACAAAAGTATGATAATTGATGCCACAAGCAAAACTACACTGACTTCTTTTGCAAGCGATTTTGAGGTGTCTTCGTAACTTCTTGTTATGTAAGTGTCATATTCTTTAAGAGCATCTTCAAGTTTATCGAAAGTCAAAGTTGCTTCTTGTTCGTTTTTGTCTTCGCTTGTCAAAATAACATCAAAAAGGGCACACGAATCTTTGTAATTATCCTCGCTGTCCTCAAAAGAAACAGTGTTAACAAAATCGAGATTTTCAATCTTTTTTTTGATTTCTTCTGCTTCGTCATAGTTTATGTTTATAACCATAACTCTCGCACTTGAATAACTTTTGAAATTTTCCATAACGGAAAGTCCACGCTTGGTGTCGGAGTTTTCGGGAAGATATGCGGACAAATCATCGCAAACTTTTACCCAACTTGACGAGATGATAGAAAAAATAAAAAGTGCAACATAAATAAATATAAAGAGATTTCTTTTTTCGACTATAAATGTTGCAAATTTCTCCATAAAAGGCGTTTTCTCGCTGTCGTTATTCCGCATTTTTATCCCCCTTTCTGCATTGTATCACTATATTATACAACATATAAACTTAAATTCAAGAAACAATTTGTTAACTTTTCTTGACCAAATCGGAATGTTCGTTCGGGCTGACCAACGCAGTGCTGTAAATTTCGTAGGTAACCATGCCCGCTTTTGCTTTGGGCGGTTTTTTGACATTTTTAATCGGGCAGTAGTCAACTTCCACCTTGTCGGAATTTTTGCCTTGTGAAAAATATGACGCAATTTCGGCAGAAATTTTAATTACTTCGCTTGGAAATTCAATTCCGTTGTTTTTTATAACAACATGGGAGCCGGCAATATGTTTTGTGTGAAGCCACAAGTCGTTTGCACGCCCCAATTTTAAAGTAACATAGTCGTTTTGAGTGTTGTTTCGCCCGACAAGAACTCTGTATCCTTGCACATCGTACTCTAAAATCTTTGTGCTTTCGGTTTTTTTCTTTTTTTGCTTTTTGTTTTCCTTAATATATCCCGAATTTAAAAGTTCATCTCTGATTTGGGAAAGTTCCGAAAGATTTTTTGCATTTTCCAAAAAAAGAAGCACCGAGTTTAGATATTCAATTTCCGAAAGAGTAATTTCAAGCCTCTCTTTTGCGTATATGACCGAAGATTTTGCTTTGTTGTAAAGTTTGTACTTTTTCTGTGCGTTTTGATTGGGCGTAAGGTTTTCATCAAGGGTAATTAAAACATCGTTTCCCGTTTCGTAGTCGGTAAGCGATACTTCTTTGTCGCCTTTTTTAATGCGATACATATTTGCGACAATCAAATCACCTTCATGACGATACTTTTCACGGTTTTGGGCTTCTTTTTGAGTGTTTTCGTAGATATCAGCCTTTCTCTTTGCTCTTTCAAGAGCCGTGTGGATACTTTTTGTCATAAAAAGAGCATGATTTTTCATTCGCTCCGAGTTATCTCTTTTAGAATAAAACTCTTCCATAGCCTCGCTCATGGAGGCTTTTTCCTCGCATCTGCCGTACTGGGTTATTTTAAAAGCACAAAAATCAATCGCTTCGCCGTTACTTTTGTAAACAATACAGGGAAACGGTTTTTCTTCTTTAAAAAACGAGCAAATTATTTTGGCACATTCTTCTTTTTCTTCTTTTGAAAGTTCGTCCGCAATTTTTGGGACAAAACCCTTAACCCTGTAAAGAGCTTCTCTGATTAAGATGGGACTTATCCCCGAAATTTTTTCGAGTATGCCCTTTTCAACATTTCCGAAAACCGATAAAAGTGCGTCTTTTACCTCGGATTCTTCTGCTGAAAAAGGATTTATCCTGAAATCTTTCTGTACCTCATATATAAAATCGGGAAGCACTATGTGGTCGGTTTTTTCCTCGTCCGTTTTTCTTATTGAATCAATGATTTTGTAGTCGGAATCAGTAAAAATAATGTTGCTGTTTCGCCCCATAAGTTCAACCAAAATATGTTTTACGGTAAGAGTTCCCGTTTCAGAAACGCATTCAAAAGAAATATCGCAAACTCTGTCAAAATCAAGTTCTTTTACGGAAATAATTCTCGCCCCGTCAATGTGTTTTCTCAAAAGCATACAAAACATCGGCGGAAAGTCGGGACTTTTAAAATTCTCATTTGAAATGTGAATTCTCGGATTGCGACTGTTTATTGAAATTACAAGTTTTTTAACATCGGTTTTTATGCGGACGAAAAAGACGAGCATATCCTTTTCCGTTTGATAAATCCTGTCAATTCTGCCCGAAAAAAGTTCTTTTGAAAGTTCATTTGTTATGAACCTGAGATTAATTGCATCAAGTGACATTATGTAGCCTCACCTTCTTTTTTATTATACAACTTTTACAAATAATAATCAAGAAATTTGCTTGACAATCGTTAAAATTATATATATACTGATTATGTATTCTCATACCCGATTTTTCTTTATTGGCAAGACGAATTGGGGCAGGGTATAAGAATTTTTACATATAGGAGGTGCGTGTGATGGAGATCACATTGTTATCACTTCCCGGACTTTTGATTGTTTTCTCCGCAGCGGTTATTTTTTCCGCCATTGCTGGAATTATATGCTTTAAAAAGGGAATAGCGTACAGAAAGAAAACCGCGGAAACCGAAATCGGAAGTGCCGAGGAAGAAGCAAAAAAAATTGTCGCCGAGGCAAAAAAGAATGCCGAAAGCAAGAAAAAAGAGGCTCTTTTGGAGGCAAAAGATGAAATTCACAAGGCTCGTCAGGAATCCGAAAGAGAGTTAAAAGAACGCCGAATCGAACTTTCCCGTCAGGAAAAAAGAATTCAGCAAAAAGAAGAACATCTTGACAAAAAAAGTGAGTCTGTTGAAGCAAAAGAAGAACTTTTGGCGACTAAAATCAAAGAACTTGAAAACGAAAAAGAACTCGTTAACGAAATGCGTAAAAAGCAGATTGCAATGCTTGAAAAAATCTCGGGTTACACCGCAGAGGAAGCAAAGGCAATGCTCCTTAAAGACATTGAATCCGATGTCAGACATGATGCCGCCGTTATGATTCGTGAAATCGAACAGGAGGCAAAGGATAACGCAGAAAAAACCGCAAAAAATATCATTACCGGTGCAATCCAAAGATGTGCAGCCGACCATGTAGCCGAAAGCACAATTTCGGTTGTTTCGCTTCCGAGTGATGATATGAAGGGCAGAATTATAGGCCGTGAGGGCAGAAATATCCGCACTATTGAAACGCTTACGGGAGTTGACTTAATAATTGACGATACCCCCGAAGCCGTAATTCTTTCGGGTTTTGACCCGATTCGCCGTGAAGTTGCAAGAGTTGCACTTGAAAAACTTATTCAAGACGGACGAATTCACCCCGCAAGAATTGAAGAAACTGTTGACAAAGCAAAAAAAGAAGTTGACCAGACTATCAAAGAGCAGGGTGAACAGGCACTTTTTGAAACCAATGTTCACGGCATAAATCCGGATATGGTTAAACTTTTGGGTAAACTTCATTTCAGAACAAGTTACGGTCAGAATGTCTTAAAGCACTCAACCGAGGTTGCATATATTTCAGGTCTTATCGCAGGTGAACTCGGCGAAGATGTTGTCTTGGCAAAAAGGGCAGGTCTTCTTCACGATATCGGTAAGTCCGTTGACCACGAAGTTGAAGGCTCTCACATTTCAATCGGTGTTGAAATAGCAAAGAAATATCACGAAAACCAAGATGTTATCCACGCAATTGAGGCACATCACGGTGATGTTGAGGCTACGACAATTATCGCTTGCATAGTTCAGGCGGCTGATGCCATAAGTGCTGCCCGCCCCGGAGCAAGAAGAGAAAATGTCGAAACATACATCAAGCGTTTAGAAAAACTTGAAGAAATCGCAAACTCATTCTCCGGCGTTGACAAGAGTTTTGCCATTCAGGCAGGTCGTGAAGTCAGAATCATGGTTAAGCCCGAGCAGGTTGGCGATGGCGATATGGAATTTGTTGCCCGTGAAATCGTTAAAAAGATTGAAAGCGATATGGAATATCCGGGACAGATTAAAGTTAATGTCATAAGAGAAACTCGTGCAACCGATTTTGCAAAATAAGATTTACAAGATAAGATAAACCGACTTTTTTATGTATATCAGAACAAAAGAAACTGCCATTTGTTTGGCAGTTTCTTCCATAATTATTCATTATTAGTTATTAATTAGAATTGCAGGTTTAGGTTTATGAATATTTTGTTTTTAGGCGACATCTGCGGAAGGTGCGGAAGAGAAGCCGTTTTTGAACTTTTAGACGAAGTAAAAAGTGAATATCGAGTTGATTTTACCATAGCAAACGGCGAAAACGCTTCTGCCGGTATGGGGCTGAGCGAAAACTCGTACAATGAATTAAAATGTGCGGGTATTGACTTTTTCACGCTCGGAAACCACGCCTTTGACAAAAAAGAAGTAAAAGACCTCATTAACATCGGCGAGGATATCATCTGCCCTGCAAACTTGGTTGGTGAAAACAGCGGAAACGGTCTTTGCGTACTAAATGCCAATCGCCAAAAAATCGCAATTATCAACCTTTTGGGAACGGTGTATATGAAACCCGAGGCGATAAATCCTTTTGAATGTGCAATAAAGCTCGTTGAAAAGGCAAGAAAAAGCACCAATACCATAATTGTTGACATTCACGCCGAAGCCACGAGTGAAAAACAGGCACTCGGATTTTACCTGGACGGCAAAGTCAGTGCCGTAATCGGCACACATACTCATGTTTTGACTGCGGACGAAAGAATACTCCCCAAAGGAAGCGGATACATTACAGATGCGGGGATGTGCGGTGCGTATCTTTCTGTTTTGGGAATGGACAGAGAAAAGTCGATTGAAAGATTTTTAACAGGCAAAAAAAATAAATATGTAAGTGCTTCGGGCGATTACGCACTAAACGGTGTAGTAATCACCACAGACAATTTCGGAAAATGTACGGAGATTAACAGAGTATGCAAATTCAAGAAAAAAACGGTGTAAAATTTATTTCGGCTTCCGGTGAGGTTTCTTCGCTGTTCCTTTTAAGACACGGCGGAGTAAGCGGTGGTGAATTTTCTTCTTTGAATGTGTCTTCACATCGTGGCGACAGAGAAGAAAATGTCAGAAAAAACCTCAGAATAATCGCAAATGCTTTTTCTTTTGATATTAACAAAATGTGTCGCACGAAGCAAGAACACACCGATATAGTTGACATAATTACAGAAGACAAAACGGGACTCGGCGTAACGAGGGATCGGACATCACCGGCGGATGCAATTATCACTAATTTGTTTGATGTTCCGCTTATATGTGCTACTGCCGATTGCGTTCCCGTGCTTCTTTACAGTAAAAATTCACATTCAATCGGTGCCGTTCATGCAGGGCATCGGGGAAGTTATTTGAAAATTGCACAAAAGACAGCACTTTTGATGCAAAAAACATATAATGCCGACCTGAGCGATATGAAGGCTTTTATAGGTCCGCACATCGGTAAATGTTGCTACGAAGTGGGGTCAGATGTAGCAAAAAACTTTCCGAAGTTTTCGGAGGAAAAGGAAAATCAAAAGTTTATGCTTGATTTAGACGAGGCAAATCGCTTTTCTCTAAAAGAAATCGGTTTAAAGGACGAAAATATTACATCTTTGAATTTATGCACCCGTTGTAACAATGACTTGTTTTTCTCGCACAGGGCCCAAAACGGGAAATCCGGAGTTTTTGCAAGTATAATTTATCAAAAGGAAGAAAACCAATGAAAAAAAGTTTGTCTTTAATCTTAATATTTGTTCTTCTTTTGTCGGGTTGCCGTCCGCTTTCAAAAAATAATGAAACGGAGGATAACCCGGGCGGAGAAATATCACTCCAAATGCGTATTCCCGACACATTAGACCCTATTAATGCAAATCAGGAAACAGTCAGAGAAATCTTGGGAATTGTTTATGAACCTTTGTTTTTAATAAGTGAAAATTCTCTCGAACCACGCTTGGCAACGGGATATAATATAAACAGTGCAAAAAATATCACCGTTTTTTTGAAAGACGGCGTTTTGTGGCATGACGGGTCTTCTTTCGGTGCGTCAGATGTCTTATATACCGTAAACAAAATAAAAAACTCTCCCAACTCAATCTATTATCAAAATGTAAAAGACATTGAAAAGGTTGACATAATTTCTCAAAATGAGGTGGTTTTTTCGCTTTCGAGAGATTATGCACTTTTGCCGTATCTTCTGACATTTCCGATAGTAAAGCAGGCAGAAAATATTGGGACAGGCTCTTACTTTATAGCGGACCATTCCCCCCGCCAGACGCTTACGCTTAAAAGTTTTTCGTCTTATCACGGGGAAAATGCCCGCATCGAAAAAATAAATGTCCACCTTTTAAAGGACGGTCTTACTGCAACGGACTCCTTTTTATCAAGGTCGGTAGATGCGGTAACAAGTTCTGTGTTTGATTTGGAAAACACACCAAGACTGCCGTGGATGGACTTTGATTTTATGATGTCGGATTGCCTGTTGTTTTTGGGATTTAACACAAACTCTCCCACGCTTTCGTCAGAACTTGTACGAAGCAGTATATCAATGTCAATAAATCGTGATGAAATAATTTCAAAGCATTTTTCCGAAGGAAAAAAGGCGGTAATTCCGCTTTCTCCCGAATTAATTTCAAGCGAACTTTCATCTTATAACACGGAATATGCGAGCGAACTTTTGTTTCTTGACGGATTTTCAAAAAACGGTTCAATATATCAAAAGCAGAGTGAGGAAGGAGTTTTAAATCTTGATTTAAGGCTTTTGGTGAGCGATGATGCGACTTTAATTGAAGTCGCAAAGTTAATCGGCGAACAGTTAAAAAGTGTAGGGTTTAATGTAGTTGTCAACTCTGTGCCGTTTGAAGAGGCTACCTTAAGAATTGAGTCGGGTGATTTTGACATGTATTTGGGAAAGACAGTCTTAAAATCACTCTATGACGGAAGTTATCTGCTTGTTAAAAATCCTTTCGGCTATTTCAGTGAGAGCATGAATCAGGCTTTAAACGACTTGTTTAAAGCGACCGATGAAGGCTCGCTAAAATCCGCACTTTTTCAGGTTCAGACAGTTTTTGAAAGAGAATATCCCATATCGGGACTTCTGTTTTTAAGTGATTGCACGGCGTTTTCATCAAGGATAAAAAAAGGAGGCAAAAAATATCTTCATAACCCGTATGCCGACATTAATCTGTGGTCTGTTGACAACAACTATAAATAAATTGACAAAGATTTTGTTTTGATGTAATATGTAAAGCATAGATATGTTGGCGGTAAGTAAAAAGAAATATTTCTGACAGCGGTTATGCTTTTTGCAACTTTGTTTTCTTCGGTACAGCAATAAAACAAAAAGCACAGTAAAATTTTAATTCTTTAAGGACAGTAATATGGAAATTAAATCAACAATACTTGATGCGGACGGAATTAGTCGCTCACTTGTGAGAATGTCGCATCAAATAATTGAAAAAAACGAAACTCCCGACAGTTTAGTTGTTATAGGAATTAAAACCCGTGGGGTGTCCCTTGCAAAAAGGATTTCGGAAAACATCGAAAAAATCACAGGGAAAAGCGTAAAAACGGGTGTTTTGGATATAACACTTTATCGAGATGACTTGACTCTTTTGGGAGATGACCCGGTAATTAACAGTACCGACATTCCGTTTGAAATTGCAAATAAGACCGTGGTTTTGGTTGATGATGTTCTATACACCGGAAGGACGGTCCGTGCGGCACTCGATGCACTTATCAGAATCGGAAGACCGAAGAGCATTCAACTTGCAATTTTAGTTGACAGAGGACACCGAGAACTTCCGATAAGAGCGGATTTTGTCGGGAAAAATATCCCCACAAGCCGAAGCGAGGAAATTGCCGTCAGACTCGTGGAAAATGACGGTATCGACAGAGTGGATATTCTTAAAAAATAAACATAACAAAAAAAGGCTGTAAAAACAATCGTTTTTACAGCCTTTTTATAGCCTGCGTTCGGTGTGCTTTATTACAGCCCTCGGGCGACTAAAAAAGTACACAGAACGGAAAAACTGAACCCGAAGGCGTACGAAGGTACTCCGAGAGGTGAAGTTTGTCCGTAGCATAAAGAATCAATTTATTAAATTTTGTT
>JAZLFH010000051.1:0-15718 GCA_045615705.1 Clostridia bacterium | reverse complement strand
TGAATAGTTGTTATAAAAAACATTGATATTATTTTTAATAAATCTATTCCGTAATTATGCTGTCTGTCTGTCTGTCTGTCTGTCTGTCTGTCTGTCTGTCTGTCTGTCTGTCTGTCTGTCTGTCTGTCTGTCTGTCTGTCTAAGATTTTCCTTCATCATTTAAATGTTGTCAACCCCTTTTTAAAAAAAAGAGTGTGCTATGCACACTCTTTTTTTAAAGTTAAATTACTTAAGTTCAACCTTTGCACCAACTTCTTCAAGTTTTGCCTTGTATTCGTCAGCAGTTGCCTTGTCAATTCCCTCTTTGAGTGTTGAAGGAGCACTGTCAACAGCCTCTTTTGCTTCTTTAAGACCAAGACCTGTGATTTCACGAACAACCTTGATAACCTTAATTTTCTCAGCACCTGCATCAGCAAGTACAAGGTTGAAGTCTGTCTTTTCTTCTGCTGCCCCACCTGCAGCAGCACCACCTGCAACTACTGCAACAGGAGCTGCAGCACTTACGCCGAATTCTTCTTCCATTGCCTTTACAAGTTCTGCAACTTCAAGAAGTTTGAGTTCTTTAATCTCAGCAATAATTTCTTCAATTTTGCTCATTGGTTTATACCTCCAAAATATGTTTTATTTTCTACGCTTATTCTGCGTCTTTTGCTTCCTCTGCGGGAGCGGGTTCTTCTGCCGGTTCTTCCTCTACGGGAGCGGGTTCTTCTGCCGGTGTCTCCTCTGCGGGAGCCTCCTCAACTTTTGTCTCTTCTGCCGGAGTTTCCTCCTTTGGTGCTTCTTTTACGGTTTCTTCTGCTGCCGGTTCTTCCGTCTTAGCATCCTTCTTAATTTCCGATGGTTCTACACCATTGTCAACAAGAGCCTGCAATGTGCGAACAAGATTCGAAGCCGGAGCATTTAAGCTGCCAAGCAACTTGGCAAGCAATACATCTCTCGAAGGAGTTGCAGCAAGTTTCTTAACTTCGTCAATGGAAATTACCTTTCCATCAAGGAATCCTGCCTTGATTTCAAGTTGTTCATTTTCCTTTGCGAAGTCGCCAATAACCTTTGCAGCAGCAACTTCGTCAGTCATGCTGATAGCCATAGCTGTCGGTCCGTTAAGGATAGGATCAAGTTCATTGAATCCGATTTCGTTTGCAGCGATACGCGTAAGGGTATTCTTTACAACTTTATAGTCAACCCCTGCTTCACGAAAAGCTCTTCTGAGTTTTGTATCCTGTTCAACAGTAAGACCGCAATGGTCAACCAAAACGCCTGAAACTGCGGATTGCATTTGCTCTTTAAGTGCTTCTACAATCTGCTTTTTTTCTTCAAGAATTTTCTGACTTGGCATTTTTTCACCTCACAATCAATAAAATAAAAAGGTTCTTTGTCCATAGATACAAAGAACCTGTAACTTACAATTTGTTCCTCGGCAGGACTTATATGCCTGCTGTCTATGGACATATTAACTACCGTGTTATACTAACACAGAATTAACAACTTGTCAACCATCAATTTTTGATGGGCTAACTTTTATTCCCGGACCCATCGTGCTTGTAACTGCTACACTTTTAAGATACTGTCCTTTTGATGTAGCAGGCTTTGCCTTAATAATCGCACCCAAAAGAGTATTAAAGTTTTCTGTGAGTTTCTCTTTTCCGAAAGATGCTTTTCCGATTGGGCAGTGAATGATGTTTGTCTTATCAAGACGATACTCAATCTTACCTGCTTTTATTTCTGCAATAGCCTTTGTAAGATCAGGTGTTACCGTACCTGCTTTGGGGTTAGGCATAAGACCCTTTGGTCCCAAAACTCTGGCAATTCTACCAACAACGCCCATCATATCGGGAGTTGCAACAACGATGTCAAAGTCAAACCAGTTTTCGTTTTGAATCTTTGCAACAAGATCCTCGCCACCGACATAATCTGCACCGGCAGCCTTTGCTTCGTCAACTTTTGCATCCTTAGCAAATACCAAAACTCTGATTTTCTTTCCTGTTCCGTGAGGAAGAACTACCGCACCGCGAACCTGCTGGTCTGCGTGGCGAGAGTCAACACCGAGTTTGATATGTGCTTCAATCGTTTCATCAAATTTTGCAGTTGCTGTCTTAACCGCAAGGTCAAGTGCCTCGGCAGGATCATAAAACTTACCCTGCTCAATGAGTTTTGCACCTGCAACATACTTTTTACCATGTTTCATGTTCAATTACCTCCTGTGGTTAGTCGGGACAAGCCCTCCCACTTTTTGTTATTCTTCTACGGTTATACCCATACTGCGAGCCGTTCCTGCAATCATACTGATAGCAGTATCAATATTTGCTGCATTGAGGTCTACCATTTTAAGTTCGGCAATCTCTTTAAGTGATGCCTTAGAAATAGATGCGACCTTTTTCTTGTTAGGCTCTCCGCTTCCGCTTTCAATCTTGCAAGCCTTCTTAATGAGGACTGCTGCCGGTGGTGTCTTTGTTATGAAAGAGAAGGAACGGTCTGCATACACCGTAATAACAACGGGGATTATCAAACCTGCGTCTTTGGCTGTTCTCTCGTTAAACTCCTTTGTAAACTGTACAATGTTTACGCCGTGCTGACCGAGTGCAGGACCTACCGGTGGTGCCGGAGTCGCCTTTCCTGCCGGAATTTGCAGTTTAATGTAACCAACAACTTTCTGTGCCATGGTTTTTTACCTCCTTGTATAAGAGAAAATGTGGTGAATAACAGATAGCTGCAACTATCCTCCCACCCGTTATATTGAAGGGCTTAGCCCGTCAATCCAAAAGTTCTATCTGGTTGAAATCAAATTCAACCTGCATTTCACGACCGCCAAACATCGTAACCAAGATGTTCGCCGTGCCGTGCTCTGTATCAATGCTGAGTACCTCTCCCATGAATCCTTCCATGCTGCCTTCGGTAACTCGTACTGTATCTCCAACATTGAAATCAACATTGACAACAATTTTTTCCACACCCAAGGCTGAAATTTCCTTATCAGTAAGCGGAACGGGTTTTGAACCCGGTCCGACAAAGCCTGTACATCCGCGAGTGTTACGCACAATGTACCAACTTTCATTTGTCATTACCATTTTTATGAAAACATATCCCGGAAAAACCTTTCTTGTAACGACCTTCTTCTCGTCATCTTTCTGTTCTACGACTTCTTCAAGAGGAATACGAATGTCCTCAATAAGATGATGAAGTTTGCGATTCTCTACTGTTTTTTCAAGGTTTGCCTTTACTTTGTTTTCATAACCGGAATAGGTGTGGGCGACATACCATTTAAACTCTCCGTCCATGAGCATCCGCCTCCAAAATTAATTAAAACAAAAACTTAAAGAGCCAACCAAACAAAAGGTCAAGACCGAAAATAACCAAACCTATGATAAAAATAGCCAAAATAACTATCCATGTATTATTTACAAGCTGTTTCCATGTAGGCCATACTACTTTTTTGAGTTCTGCACGAGTATCTTTAAAGAATTTTCCAATTCTTGCGAAGAACCCGATTTTCTTTGTGGATTCTGCCACGATAATCACATCCTTTTGATTACTTTGCTTCCCTGTGCAGTGTATGCTTCTTGCAGAAGCGACAGTACTTGTTCATTTCAAGACGGTCGGGAGAATTCTTTTTGTTCTTCATTGTGTCGTAATTGCGTTGTTTGCACTCTGTGCAAGCCATTGTAATTTTTACTCGCATTTTACTTTTCCTCCTCGGATTTTTTTCTTTTTTGTCGTACACTAAAAAATGCTCCGACAACCAAAGCGGAATTAGTATACCATATATTTTATTTTATGTCAAGGTTTTTTTCTTTTTATTTATAATTTTATATTGATCCGTTTCGCCTGGTTCCTTCATCTACCGTAAACTCAAACTTCAAAGAATCGCAACCCTTTACAGGAGTTACATCAATGAGGTAAACTTCTCTGTCTTCCCCGGAATGATGCTTTGTGAGTTGCATTTTACAAGATGTTTTTGTGTTTTCGGGAAGTATAATATTTACCTTTTCAACTTTTATACATTTATCCGTAATAGTCGGCTTGAATTCTGTAACAAATCTTTCCGTTATGTCAATATTTTTGTCAAATTCATCAAGTAAAATTACTCTGTCTTCTTCAAACGAAACTATCCTTGTAAGTTTTTCTACATTTCCTTCGTAGGCATTTTTAAAGTCAATCACGACTTTTTCATCACAAACGCTCATTGTCCCGAAAAATTCCTTGCCGAGTCCCTGCGGTTTACCGTTAACTATCGGAACGCTGTGCCCGAGAGATGTCTTTTCAAGTACATCTTTGTATCCGTCTTCCGACAAAGAATGCCTTGTGTAAAGCGGTGCTCCCAAATCAGCCAAGACTTGTTTATTATCCGTTACCATTGCAAACGAAGCTATATCGTTATGACTATGACCCGGTGCATTATCTCCCGCCTTTATTGCAAAGGCGTACTTATCTTTTCTTGTTATATACATTTTGAGTTCATCGTAATATGTAGTTTTGTTATTTATTCCATGGGCTTTAACACTCGGATTATAAAAGAGAAAACTTCTTATCGCAATGGAAAGTTCTGTTGTACTTAGTCCGCCATACTGAATTTCAGGGACATCAGTTCCGTATTTTTCGTTTAAATAATACGCCATTGCAATGTTAAAATCGAGTTCATGTGTGCCATCCGAATATGAATATACGCAGTCATTACTCATGCAAAGATTTGAATAGAATCCGGCAATTTTTTCAACTTTCGGGTCCTTAAATTTATCCACTTTACCGTTTGTAAGGCGTTTAAGCATATCTGCATAAAGCACAAAGAACCTGAATCCGTAACTCCAATAAGCAGGGCCTTCCGCAACAGAGCCATCATCACCTATTCCGGAAAGATAACTGTTTATTGATTTTTCGAGTCTTGGTTGCATCTCATAGTACAAGTTCGGATCTTCATACATCATTGCTACCGCAACAGACCCCGTGCATACCGCTGCCCAGTTTGTCTTATTATTCTCGTAAAATTCACTTATATCTCTTACAGAATCAAAAATTCTGTATCTGACTGTTTTTGAAATTCTTTCCGCCAATATATCGGAAAGCCTGTCGCCAAGCAAAAATTTTATTTCTTCAAGGTAAAGTGCAGTTTCACAAGCATAAAGGTCAAGTTGTTGCTGACTGTTATACTCACCGGGGCGTATATGTATAGGTAAGCACCATGTGTATTCTTCCAATATTTTAGCAACTATATTTTGAAGTTTATCCAAATATTCGTCATTTTCGGGATATATCATACAAAGAGAAGTATATACAGTCATTTGTATTCTTCTTAATTGATAAAGTCTGTCGTACTCTTTTCTTATTCCCGTTTTTATTGTCGAAAGCCACATTGTATACGGAAGTTCCGGAAACTCTACATTTTTGCAGTATTGGTTGTAATCTTTTTCGAGTATATCTCTTATCGGTTTATAATCCTTTGATGTTCTTATCTGTTGCCATTTTTCTTTATCTTTTAAGAATTCAAACATGATATGCATCTCCCGTTATTTTTTACGCAAGATATTTTACCATACACTAAGATTATAGTCAACAAAAAACCTTACACAAATGGGTATTTTTCCATCTTTAAGGCTTTAAAATATCAATTTAAAATGTCCTTTTCTTTTTCTTTATTTTTTCTGTACACGCTTAAATTTCCTTCCCTGTCAAGTGTTGCAAGCATTATCTCTTTTAACTCCTTTTGCCCTTGATTTTTGAGTTCCTTATTCAGCCAAGCCTCATTTCTTCCCATTTTTTCAAGATTGTTTTTCAAAATGATGCCATCGGCAATAACTGTTGCTATCAAATTTTCTCTGCTTGGCTGTATTGACATATCGTTCGGCGTGAGCGGGCGAAAGTTTGACTTCGGAAGGACACTTACGGTTCCGTTTTCTTCAAAAACTGCCGTTTCAACCTGCGATATATCAAAAAATCCCTTGTTTCTGAGTTCCTGCAAAAAACTATGGACATCCATCCTTGCCGTTTTCATATTTTTCTTATAAAAACTGCCGTTATTGTACAAAACCAACGCCCTTCCGTCAAAAAATCTGCGTCCTTTAAAACTTTTTTCGGAATAAACAGAGATAATTAGAGTAACCAAAGCATACACAACCATTGAAATTAAAGGTATAAAAAAATTCCCTTCAAGTTCTGTCGCTGCTTCCGCCGCAATCGAGCCTATTGTAATGCCTGTGATATAATCAAACAAGTTTAACTGCGACATCTGTTTGTTTCCCATTATTTTTGTAAGCAAAAACAGTACTGCCAACGATACAAAAGATGTTATTAAAACTTTTAAATAATCCAAAAAAAATCACCCTCTGTTCTATTATGTAACAGAGGGTGATTTTTATTCTTCTTCGCTTTTAAGTTTTTCCTTTAAAAGTTCTATTTTGTTTTTAAGCGATGTTACTTCGTCCATCTTTTGTTCAATCATATCATGATTGTCTTCTTCTTCACGAGCGGTCTTGTATGTAAGGCGACCTATTTCTTCAAAAGTTTTTGTGAGTTCGTTTTTTGCCTCCATAATAGAAAGTCTCACTTTTGAACCACTGTATACCTCACCTGCTTTTTTGCCTGCTCTTGCAAAGATTGTCGATGCCGTTTTCTTTGTTTTTTCCCAAAATTCCATGTTTATTCCTCCTTAAACCATTTATATATATTATTCTTTTTATCTACAATTTCGTCAATACGATTTATGTAATCGCCGGCTTCTTTTGGGTTAAAAATTCTGTCTATTTTTCCGTTTTTAACAAGTTTGGTGGATGCTCCCGCTCCGATAGCAAAGACAGTTCTGGTTTCTTCCATTATTGTCATATTGTAAAGGCACTCATATCCGGGCTTTGAATATCCGACATTTTCGAGATTTCCCAATGTATTCTTCTGCTTGTACAGATAGTACGCCTCGTAACCGTTTGACAGTAATTTGGAGTTAACCAAATCTATCATTTCACCCGTGTTTTGAGCAAATCTGTACTTTTCAAAATCGTCCGAAAGTCTTGCCGCACGCTTTAAATACATTGTATGCACTGTTATTGCCTCGGGTGAAAGTTTAATCAGTCCGTCAAGTGTTTTAGATACCATATTTGCATTTTCGCCCGGAAGTCCGACAATAATATCTGAATTTATATCATCAAAGCCAACACTTCTCGCAATTTCAAACGCCCTGTATACATCTTCAACACTGTGTCCCCTGCCTATTTTGTCAAGCGTTTCCTGATGCATCGTTTGAGGGTTAATGCAAATTCTGTTAACGCCATTATCTTTAAGTGTTAAAAGTTTTTCTCTATTAACTGTATCAGGTCGTCCTGCTTCAACTGTAATTTCAGTGCAATTTGCCAAATCAAATTCGGTATAGCACGCTTTAAGTATTTTGTCAAGGTCTTTATTTGAAAGTGTTGTCGGTGTTCCACCGCCAAAGTATATGCTCTCAACAAAAAATCCAAGTTTTTTAATCAGTTTTGCTACTGCATGCATCTCCGTCAAGAGATAATCTGCATACATATCAATATACTTTTTATTGTGTTCCGTGGACTGGCTTATAAATGAGCAATAAGCACATCTTGTAGGACAAAACGGAACTCCGATGTAAACAGAAATCGCCCTTTCATCCTGGTCTTTTAATATTTCATACTCTGTTTTTGCAACAGAAAGTGCCAACCTTGCTTTATTTTCGCTCATCCAATATTCGTTTTCAAGAAAAGATATGACACTCTTTTCATCTTGACATTTCAAAAGTTTAGACAAGGCTATTTTAGCCGGGCGAATTCCCGTGGAAATCCCCCAAGGAGCATTCATCGGAGAAAACTTTTTCGCCACATTAAAAACTGATTTTTTAATAAGGTTTGAAATTTTTGTCTTTGTGATTGATTGTTTATCACACTTAATACTGCTTGTTGCTTCTCTTCCTTTATAAACAATTCTTGCAATGCTTTGATATGAATTTAAGTCTTCTTTTAATGTGCTTTCTATTAAAATATCATCTTCTTTTGAAAAGAAAAGTTGAATTATTTCTTCAACTGCAATTTCAAACGAGTGTCCAATAGTTTTAATCTGCATATGCTACCTCAAAAAAGGATTGTAGTTAATTTCGTGTTGCATATCGGTATATACTCCGTGACCGGGGTAAACCGATGCGGTTTTTGATATTCTCGCAATTTTATCAAAAGACTCAATCTCTTGTAACATTTCAATGTCGCTGTTGCATCTTCCTACGCTTTCATAAAAAATGAGGTCTCCCAAAAAAAACTTATTATCGCCGAAAAATGTTACACTTCCTTTGGTATGTCCCGGTGTGTGGATAACTTCCAACTTGTCGCTTCCGAATTCTATTATATCGCCTTCATTTAAATATTCATCAGCATAAAAATTGGGAGCATCCTTTCTCATAAAAAATGCAAAACTGAGTTTTTTATCTCTGAGTGCCTCTTTATCATCTTTATGAATATAGATTTTAGCCCCTGTGTACTCTCTCAGACGCTCTGCCCCCATTACATGGTCAAAATGCCCGTGTGTGAGAAGGATTTTCGTTATGTTTAACTCATTTTTTTCTATAACCGAAATAATTTTTTCAGCATCATCACCCGGGTCTATTAATACACATTCCTTATCCCCTACTATATAACAATTAGTTGCAAGTTCGCCCACGATAATTCTTCTGAAATTCATAACACACCTCTATTTAGCCACTCTTCGTACATTTATCATTCCGACAATCTGTTTTAATTTTTTTATAATCTGGTCAAGTTTTTCTACATTGTCTATTTCCAAAGAAAGACTTATTGTAGCCGTTTTATCTTTGTTTTGTTTTGCGTTAAGCGACAAAAGTAGGATTTTCCCCTCGGATATAACTCCTGCCACATCTGCCAAAAGCCCCATCCTGTCTGTTCCTTTAAGTTCAAGATCGCACTTGTATTTGTTTGAATCCACATCATTCCAAGTGCAATGAACCTTTCTTGAAATCATCTCTTCCGACAAATTTTCATCCAAAATATTTATGCAATCACTTCTGTGTACGGTAACCCCTCTGCCTCGTGTGATGAATCCCACAATTTCATCGCCGTGTACAGGAGCACAACAACGGGAAAGATGCACCAAACAGTTGTCAACGCCTTCAACTTCAATAGCACTGTTATATGATTTTTTATTGGTTAAAGTTGTTGTTTTTACATCTGTATTTTCTTGCTTGTGTTCTTCCAAATAACAATCCACGAGCCTAAGCGCGATTTTATTTGCGGTTATTCCACCGTAACCCACAGCAGCATACATATCATCCAAACTGTTAAATCCATATCGATGAATTATCTTATCAATATAATTCTGCTTCAAAAGTTCAGACTGAGAATGCCCCGTTCTCTTAATTTCTTTTTCTACCGCATCTTTTCCTCGCTCTTTATTCTGCTCTCTGTTTTCTTTCTTGAACCAAGCATTTATTTTATTTCGTGCTTGGCTTGTCTTAACGACTTTCAGCCAATCTCTGCTTGGTCCGTGTACTGCCGAAGTCGTTAAAATTTCAACTATATCACCATTTTGAAGTTTAGTGTCAAGAGTTACAATTCTGGAATTTACCTTTGCTCCCGTCATACGATATCCGACTGCCGAATGAATATAAAATGCAAAATCAATAGGCGTTGCTCCTGCCGGAAGGCTTATTACATCGCCCTTTGGAGTGAATACAAAAACTTCATCCGCAAAAAGGTCGATTTTAAGTGTCTGCATAAACTCTTCGCTGTCTGTTACCTCATTTTGGGTTTCAAGCATCTGTCTTATCCAAGAAAGAGCCTCGTCCATATCGGTTTTGCCGTTTACTCCCTCTTTATACTTCCAATGAGCCGCAACACCTTCTTCTGCTACCTTATGCATTTCCCATGTTCTTATCTGAATTTCTACCGGGTGTCCTTCGGGTCCCATAACCGTAGTATGAAGCGAACGGTAAAGGTTGGGTTTCGGCATGGCTATATAATCTTTAATTCTTCCGGGTAGTGGCGTGTAAAGTTCATGTACCATACCGAGTATCGCATAGCATTCCTCCACGCTGTCAACTATTATCCGAACCGCTATTAGGTCGTATATTTCGTCAAGCGTTTTATTCTGCATATACATCTTACGGAAAATGCTGTAATAGTGCTTCGCTCTACCGTCAATCCTTCCGTTTATTCCCATTTCTTTAAGTTTTTTTGCAAGGATTTCTTTTATGGATGATACATACTCATCACGCTCGCTGAGTTTCTTTTTTACACCTTCTTCAATATCAAAGTAGGCAATACTGTCAAGATATCTGAGCGATAAATCTTCAAGTTCACCCTTGATTTTTGAAATACCGAGCCTGTGAGCAAGCGGTGCATATACTTCAAGCGTTTCTCTTGCTTTTTCTCGCTGCTTTTCAAGGCTCATATACTGAAGTGTTCTTACATTGTGCAATCTGTCTGCAAGTTTTATAAGAACGACTCTTACATCATTTGCCATGGCGAAAAACATTTTTCTCAGATTGTCAACTTGTTGTTCTTCGTTTGATGTGTATTTGATTTTTTCAAGTTTTGTTACTCCCTCAACAAGTTTAGCCACATCTTCGCCAAAATTTTCGCTTATTAAATGATAATTTGCATCGGTATCTTCAATTACATCATGCAAAAGACCTGCAACAATAGTTTCCGTATCAAGTTCAAGGTCTGCCAAAATTATAGCCACATTTAAGGGATGAACTGCATACGGCTCGCCCGAAATTCTTTTTTGATTTTTATGTGCTTCGCAACAAAAATCAAAGGCTTTTCTCAAAATGTCAAAATCGGCATTCGGGTTGTATTTTTTTATTTTATCTTCAAGTTGTCTGTAAAGAGTTTCCATTGTTACCTTTCCTTACATTCCGAAATTATTCTTAATATTGCTGTATATTTTTGACTTAACAAGGTCAACCTTCTGCCCTTTTTTTACATCATTCAGACTTATTTGTAGTGTTTCACCGTCATTCCTAAAAGAGAGAATGCCGACATCTTCAAAAACGGAAAGAACATTTATGAGTTTATTTTTCGGAAAACCTTTTTGGTTTTCGAAAGACAATTTTTCTAAAATTTCTTCCGTTAAGAAACTTTGTGTTTGCCCGTTTTTCTTTATGTAATTATAAACACTTACAAAATCTTCTCTGTCGGGGACATTGTTTAACTGTGCATCGGGCGAAAAGCGAATATCTTTAAGGATAAGTTGCACAAGCGATTCACCATTATAAACATTAATATTTAAATCTCCTGCCACATCTATAATATCTCCCGGATAATATCTGTCTGCAAGTTCTCCGCTGCCAAAAGCAATAATTTCTACCGTACTTCCGTCCTTTTCAAGCAAAATTCTTGCGTGTTTTCCATCTGAAAGGGTCCTTATTTGTTCTATTCTTCCATTTAAAATTGCAACGGTCGGCATTTGATTTGATGCTCCGTACGGTGCTAAAACTTCAATGCTTTTTACAGTTTGGAGCGTTAACTCGCTCGGTTCCACTCGTGCATCAATATACAAATCGGAAGTTTTTGTTGCATCCATATTATTTTTTGCATATTCATTTATTCGTCTGTCAAACTCCTCGATATTTTTTTCTTTTACGCTGCAACCTGCCGCATAGGCATGCCCTCCGAATTTTTCAAGCACATCGCTGCACGAAGAAAGCGCATCAAAAAGATTAAATCCGTCAACACTTCTGCCTGAACTTTTGCATACATCATCATCAACGGAAATTAAAATGCAACTCTTGTTGTACTTATCGCATATTCTTGATGCAACAATTCCTATAATTCCGTGATGCCAATCTTTTTTTGCTAAAACCAGCACTTCTTTGTCTTCGTACTTTTTATCTTTAAGCATTTCCTCGGCATCTTTAAAAATTTCATTTTCAACGCTTTGTCTTTCTTTGTTAAATGTTTTCAGTTCCATTGCATACTCGTTTGCAGATGCAATATCCGTTGTAAGCAACAATTCAACGGCAACCGAAGCATTTGACATTCTTCCTGCTGCGTTTAGGTGTGGTGCAATAGAATAACTTACGACTGCACTTGCGTTCCATTTTTTATTTGCACCAATCACATTTAGTATTGATTCAAGTCCGATATTCGGATTGTTGTAAAACTTTTCAAGTCCCGCTCCTGCAATGATTCTGTTTTCGTCAAAAAGAGGTACGACATCCGCTATCGTTCCGAGCATAATTATGTCCGAGTATTCGGAAAGCAATTCAACATCACTCTTTTTTGAAAGTGCAGATACAAGTTTAAATGCAACACCAACACCCGCAAGTTCTTTAAAGGGGTACTTTGAATCCAATCTTTTTGGGTTTATCACCGCTATGGCTTCGGGAAGTCCTTCTTTACATTCATGGTGGTCCGTTATTATTAAATCAAGTCCCAAACTCTTTGCGTATTTAGCTTCTTCAAGTGCTGTTATTCCGGAATCAACGGTAATTATGAGTGAAGTACCGTCATTTTTTATCTTTTCAAGTGCCGTGCAATTAACCCCATATCCTTCATTTTGCCTGTCGGGAATATAATAATTTGCATCTACATTTTGTGAACGAAGATATTTTACCATAAGAGCAGTTGAAGTTATTCCGTCAACATCATAATCTCCGTAAACAGTAATCTTTTCGTTGTTATTAATTGCTTTTTGGATTCTGTCTATTGCCTTATCCATATCAATTAAAAGCATAGGTGAATACAGAGATTTATGATCCTTTTCCAAAAACTTTTTTGCGTTTCCGGCATCTGTAAATCCTCTGTTTAAGAGTGTTTTTGAAACAATGTGTGATATTTTGAAAATATCACAATATGCATTTTCAATTGCTTCATCAATATTTTCATCAAGAAATATCCATTTCTTTTCGCTCATCGTTTCCATTCCTTTCAAATCACATTATTATTTTATGTGATTAAATGAGTATATTGCTTTACCCACTATATCTTTTCTTGTTATGAATTTTTGTTCCCAATCCGCCGAATCGTACGAGTTTTTCCTGTTGTCGCCAAGAACAAAGTATGAATCGTAAGACAGTGTAAAAGGTTCTACCGATTGGTCTGAAAAACTGTATATATAACTCTCTTCAAACTCGTTTCCGTTTATAAAAACTCTTCCGTTTTCCATGGAAACAGTTTCACCCGGCAGAGCAATTACTCTTTTCAGCATCAGTTTTTTATCTTCTTCAAATCTAAATGCTATAACATCTGACCGTTTTATATCTTTTGTCCTTTGGATAACCACACTATCTCCTGCTAAAACGGTCGGCTCCATTGACTCTGTCGGAACCTTCGCCACAAAAAACAAAAACTGTTTTATAAAAGTTGCCGCTATAAATGCAGAAATAATTACGATAATCCAACTTATTATTTCTTTTTTATGTTTCATTTTAACTCCACTATCGTTACTCCGCTCTCTCCTTCACCGAAAGTGCCGAGTCTGTAACTCTTTACATGCTTGTGTCTTTTTAAAAAGTCATGTATTCCGCTTCTTAAAACTCCCGTTCCCTTACCGTGAATTATGCTTACCGTTTCAAGGTGTGCCATTACGGCATCATCAAGGTATTTGTCTGTATTGAGCAGTGCTTCGTCAAGGTTTTGTCCTCTAAGGTCAATCTCGCTTTTTAAGTTCTTTTGTGAATCAATTCTTACAGACGAAAAATCAATTGTCCTTTTTTTCTTTTGTTCTTTATGCTTTACTTTTTGAAGAGTTGAAATGTTTGCACTCAATTTAATGCTTCCGACTTCTAAATGAACATTTCCGTTTTTATCGGGAAGCGACATTACAATTCCTTCACTGTTCATGGTTGTAAGTAAAACCGTATCCCCTATTTTTACTTCGCTCACCTTCATCGGTTCATCTGACGAAAAAACATCTTCTTGTGTGTCTGTTTCAAGTTTTGAAAGTTTTTCTGATATTTTTCGTCTTTTTTTCTCCATTTCGCTTCTTGATGCACTTTCTTTCATTTGAAGCATTTCTTTTAAAAGTTCATCTGCCTCTTTTTTAGCGTTTTCATAAATCTCTTTTGCTTCTTTTTTTGCATCTTTTATAATTTTATCACGGTCTGTTTCGGTCTTTTTGATTTCTTTTTTTAACTCTTTTTTCTGTTTTTCACTCTCTATGAGCATCGTTCTCGCTCTTTTTGCTTCCTTCTCCGCCCGCTTTTGATTTTTCTCCAAAAGAGCCACAACATCTTCAAACTGGCGTTCGTCCTCGCTTATTAAAACTTTCGCCCTTTCTATAATGCTGTCTTTAAGTCCCAATCTTTTAGAAATTGCAAACGCATTACTCTTTCCCGGAACTCCGATAGACAATTTAAAAGTCGGGCGGAGCGTTGATACATCAAACTCACACGCACCGTTTTCTACTCCCTCTGTTGAAAGTGCATAAAGTTTAATCTCACTGTAATGCGTTGTAGATGCTACTTTTGAACCAAGCGAACGGGCCGTTTCTATTATGGAAATGGCTAACGCCGCTCCCTCGGTCGGGTCTGTCCCCGCTCCGAGTTCATCAAAAAGAACAAGCGAATTATTGTTTGCTTTTTCTAGTATATCAATTATGTTAACCATGTGTGAGGAAAAAGTACTGAGCGACTGCTCAATGCTCTGTTCATCACCTATATCGGCAAAAACATTTTCAAAAATCGCAACGGTACTGTTTGAATCTGCGGGAATGTGGAGTCCCGACTGTGCCATTATGGTGAAAAGTCCCAATGTTTTAAGAATAACAGTTTTTCCCCCTGTATTCGGACCTGTAATTATCAATGTGTCAAATGTTTCACCGAGATATATATTTACGGGAACGACTTTATTTTGGTCGATAAGAGGATGACGGCTGTTTTTAAGATTAATTATTCCGTCTGTATTTACCATCGGTTCGGTCATATTCCACATACGAGAAAGTTTAGCTTTTGAAAATGCAAAGTCAATATCTGAAATTGCATTGTAATTGTCTATTATTTCATCAGAAAAACTTCCGACTTCGTTAGAAAGTTCCAAAAGGATCCTTTCGATTTCTTCTTTTTCTTCTGCAAGAAGATTTCTTATTTGGTTATTTATATTGACAACCGACATAGGCTCTATAAAAAGTGTTGCTCCGCTTGAACTGGAATCGTGGATAATGCCGGGGACTTCCGCCCTGTACTCACTCTTTACGGGAACAACAAACCTGTCATCGCGGATAGTTACTATTGAATCTTGCAAATATTTTGAATAGCGAGTTGACCTTATCATATCGGAGATTTCATCACGGGCCTTATTGTTTAGTGCTTTGATTTTTCGTCTTATCGACATAAGTTCTAAGGAAGCATCGTCAGCGATTTCTTCTTCGCTGATTATCGAAGACATGATTCTTTCCTCCAAAGATTTTACACTTTGTATTGATAAAAAAGCAGCACTTAAAATCGGGTAATCTTCTTTGCAATCAAAATAGGATATATTATCACGGGAAATTTTTAAAAGATGTGCAATGTTTATAAGTTCACGCATTGAAAGCGTGCCGCCTGATTTTGCTCTCTCTGCCGAAATTTTTATGTTATTTATCGGTCTTATCGGCGGATAATTTTTTTTCAACAACAGACTGTGTGCTTCGCTCGTTTCAGCCAGGCTTTTTTTTACTTCTTCTTCATCTGTTTTCGGTAAAAGTTCAAGGCATCTTTTCTTTGTATCTTCTAAAACCGCACACTCTTTAAGATGCTCTAAAACCTTATTAAATTCTAAAACTCTGAGAGTTTTTTCTT
>JAZLFH010000050.1:0-7521 GCA_045615705.1 Clostridia bacterium | reverse complement strand
TCTTTTCCTTGAGCCCTCTTACGCTATTTAATTTTCAAAGTCCCACGCTTCCGCTTTTTTTCGCGGTGCAGGAGTTATTATACACACATATTCCTCTCTTGTCAACACTTTTTTTCACTTTTTTTCAACTTTTTTTATCTTTTACTTTTTTATTCTATTTTACTACTTTGTTTTAATTTTTAAATCGGATATTTTTTGGATAAATTTCCTTAAAATTAAAAGACGCCTACATTCGTAAGCGTCAATATTATATTATGTAATATGCAATACTTTCGGTTTTACAGTTCTTCTTTTATAATGACTCTTGCTTTGTTTATCTTTTTTTGATTTACATAGCCTATAAATCCAAAAATCAAAATTGGAATACCAAACATCGCATACAAAAGGAAGAACAGTGTTGCAACACTATATAAAATTGCTGCAACAAGAGCACTCCAAGAGGCCTTTAAAAAATATCCGATCCAACCAAATATTGCTCCTACAATGAAAACTATCATATGTGGCATGACAATTGCCGTTGCTATTGCTCCGCCAACTTGTTCCATGCCACTCGTACTGCTTACAGTCCCCGTAAAATATGAAATCAGATAAATTGAATATAATGACGCCAACAACACCGATATCAATAACCATACGCTTCTTTTCTTCATAATTATAACACTCCTCATTTTAAGTCTATTCTATATGCATATTTCATAATATCCTCATTTGTTGCATTTCTATCTCCCCACTCCGTTTGATCATCAAAGTAAATACTGTAAACATACAATGTTCCCGACTTCAAATCTTTGTCTATAATTTGCCATGAAATTTTTTGTTTAGTTCCTTGAAGAACCGTATCGGTGTATTCCAATTTATTTGTTATAAAGATGGAATTTAAGATTTCGCCGTAAACATCATAAGGTATCAAATAAAACTGAACAGCAGAAATATTCTTATCCGTTGTATTTTCAACAATACACTCAATTTCCGGAAATCCTAATATGTCGTTTTCTATTTTCCCAGAAATATTTATTGGAAATTCTTGTGAAAAATTTGGGTTTCCTACAGCAATCGTTTGTTTTTGGGAAGTTTCCGAAGCCTCATCACCTCTTCCGGAGAAGCATGAAATTATTACAGCCAATATAATAAATGAAACTGCAATAATTCCTATAACTTTAAATATCTTATTGACTACATCTTTTACTGTTTTTGGAGAATTATCAGAACTTTTTTCAAGGATTTCCTTCTTTTTTTCTTCAAATTCGTCTTTCGTTATTGCTCCCTCATCAAGAAGATCTTTTAATTTTATAATTTCCTCAACACTACTCATAATTACCTCCGTATTCAATATGTAACACATTGTTACATAAATATTGTAACATCTTGTTACAATAAAGTCAATGATTATTTTTATTGTGAGGTAGTGTATGAAATCAGACTTTGACAATGCGTTAATCGGGCTTAAAAAGATAAGGAAAAAGCAACGATTAAGTCAATTAAAAGTTGCTTTGGATTTAAATATCAGCAGAGAAGCTATATCTTATTATGAAAACGGCAGGCGTAGTCCGGATATTCAAATGCTGAAAAAACTTTCAGATTATTTTAATGTATCAATAGATTACTTGGTTAACGGAAAAGAGTTTGAAAAATGATTTATACATTTAAGAGCCTAAACAATTTCAATGTTTAGGCTCTTAAATTTTAATTCTTTTTCTTCTCGATATAGTAGCAAATCCAATATACAACAATCTCGGCTGAAATTACTTGCGAAATTAAAAGTCCTATATCGTTTTTATTGAATATATAAAGAAGCACAACTAAAACCGCAGCAATGATAAGAGAGTATGAAAAAGCATTCGCCCTGGCATTTTTCCAAATGTGTACATTTCTCTCATCTGTTTCTGCTATTTTTCTTTGCTCAAATGATTCCGGTGTTTTGGTTATTCTCCTATGCTGTATTACTCTTGCCACACCTATTACGATAAACATAGCTCCAAAAGACGAAAGCATTGATTGGTCAAAATACATTCCCAACACTTCAAGAATTATACCTATCGCAATCAGTAGAAATGCGGTTATAAATCTTATTTTAAGTTTCTTCTCAAAATTCATTATTAGTCCTCCTCAAAAATAAACACTTTTTCAATTTCAGTTTCAAAAAACTTTGATATTTTGTGTGCAAGTTTCAGCGATGCATCATACTTTCCGTTTTCGAGCGAAATAATCGTTTGTCTTGTCGTTCCAACGGATTTGGCAAGGTCTTCCTGCGTTATTCCCATGCTGCTTCTTAATTCTTTTATTCTGTTAGTCATTAATCCGCCCCCAAAAAAATAAAAGTAAAGTTAACTTTACTTTTATTATAATCGGCATTTTAAAAAATGTCAAGTGTATTTTACATTTTTTATTTAGTAATTTTTAGACTTTTTAAATATTCCTTTTGATAATCGGATATTCTGTAACTCTCTATTGCCTTTTGTATAGATTTATTATGCGTCCAAGTGTCCAATTCTTTATTTTCTATAAAAGGAATAATTTCGTCATAGTGTTTTGAAAGAGCGGTTGCAAAATACCATGCCACCATCATTTTAACATAGTACTCTTCACTTCTTATTTCGGAAATCATTTTAGGATATGCTTTATCAAAGTCCTCATCTAAAAAGAAGTTCATGAGCATTTCTATTGCGAACCTTATTGAGTAAGTCTTATCCGAGTTTATCCATTCTTTTGATTTTTCCAAAACCTTTTCTTTGTTCTTTGAAAAGCATTTTGGTTTGATTTGGTCGCAAGTTGCCCAGTTATTCACATAAGGCAGAAGTTCATCAATTCTTTTTACACATTCATCGTAATCTTTTATCAAAGAAACAATAAATCCGTGCAAATTGTATTCTTCATAATAAGTATGCGGCAGCGTAGAGATAAACTTTTCGTATGTTTTTTCTTCAAAAAGTTTTTTAGCAAGTTTTCTGAGTTCCGGTGTTCTTACACCTATAATTGTTTCTTTGTCAACGGTCGGCATTAGTTTTGACTGAAAATCACGATATTTTTCATCTCTAAGGTCAAACAGTATTTTTTGAATATGTGTCATTTTTTCCTCCGATAACTACTCAATAATTATTTGACCGTCTTTAAGTTTAGCTGTAAGATTTGCTTTTCTTTCATTTTTAATAATCATATAGGAAAGTTTATCCTCAATGTTTCTCTCCAATGATTTCCTCATAGGTCTTGCTCCCATAGACTTATCGTATCCATCTTTAATAATAAAGTCTTTAACATCATCTTCTACATCAAGGTGCATTCCTTTTTCTTCCAGCATTTCATTAAGTTCGCCAATCATTATATCAAGGATACTTTTCATATTTTCGTGATTTAACCGGTTAAATGCAATCACTTCACTTACACGATTCAAAAACTCAGGTCTGAAAATGTTTTTAAGAGCACTCTTGACTTTTTCTCCTCCGGCGACATTCTCATTTTCGCCGAAACCGAGCATTGAATTTTTCCAATCGGAGCCTGCATTGGAAGTCATAATAATTATCGTATTTTCAAAACTTACGACTCGTCCGTGGCTGTCTGTTAATCTTCCGTCATCAAGGATTTGAAGTAATATATTGTGTACATCGGTGTGAGCCTTTTCTATCTCGTCAAAAAGAAGAACGGAATATGGTTTTCTTCTTACTTTTTCCGTGAGTTGTCCCTGTTCATCATAGCCTACATATCCCGGAGGTGAACCTATTAATTTTGCGACTGTATGCTTTTCCATATACTCGCTCATATCAACTCTTATAAGTGCATCTTCACTTGCAAAAAGTTCCGTTGCCAGCATTTTTGCGAGATATGTTTTTCCTACACCTGTGGGACCCACAAAAATAAAACTTGCCGGACGGCGTTTTTTTGAAAGATATGCCCTGCTTCTGATAATCGAGCGTGAAAGCGTATCTACGGCACTGTCCTGTCCAACCACTTTTTCTTTTAGCCTATTCGGAAGTTCCAAAAGCCTTTTTGTTTCTTCTTCCGTTATCTTTCTGACAGGAATCTTTGTCCAGTTTTCAACAACGGATGCAATATCTTCAACCGTTAAATACACATCTTTAAGTTGCGATTCTATATTTGCAATTTCCTCTCTTATGGCACACTCACGAGTTTTTAAATCTGCGGCTTTTTGATAATCCTCTATTGAATCTTCGGAAACTGCTTCTTCTTTTTCTTTTTCAATGCTCTCAAACTCTGCACGCAGCCTTGCAAGTTCCGCCAACGCCACATTTTTAAGGTTTGCCTTACTCCCCGCTTCGTCTATTAAGTCTATTGCCTTATCCGGCAAAAACCTGTCGGGAATATATCTTTCAGACATAATAACAGCACTTTTTATAACCTCATCTGTTATTTTAACCTTATGGTACTTTTCATAATAACCTTTAATGCCTTTTAAAATTTCCACCGCATCATCAATGGACGGTTCATCCACCATTACGGGTTGAAATCTTCTTTCAAGTGCAGAGTCTTTTTCGATAAACTTTCTGTAATCGGAAAGAGTTGTCGCTCCCACAACTTGTATTTCGCCCCTTGCAAGTGCAGGTTTAAGGATATTTGCGGCACTCATAGCACCTTCCGCATCCCCCGCTCCGACAATATTGTGCATTTCATCTATAACAAAAACAATGTTTTTTCTTTCTTTTGCTTCTTCGATAATCGCTTTCAAGCGAGCCTCAAACTGCCCTCTAAACTGCGTTCCTGCAACAAGTGCCGTAAAATCAAGAAGATAGACCTCCTTATTCAAAAGTTTTGCCGGTACTTGTTTTTTTGCTATTCTGTCTGCCAAGCCCTCTGCTATTGCAGTCTTTCCGACTCCCGGTTCACCCAACAGTGCAGGGTTGTTCTTCGTTCTGCGATTTAAAATTTGAATAACACGCTTTATCTCTTCATTTCGTCCAACGACACAATCTATTTCTCCGTTTCGAGCCTTCTTGGTAAGATTTGTTCCGTAAGCATCCAAAACACTCTTTTTCTTAGGCGGATTTTTTGTTTCGGTCTTTGTTCCTTTTATTTTTCCTTCCGCCATGTTAAACAAGTTTTCAAAGAAGTTACCTGCACCTTCACCGTTCTCATTTTCCATAATATCCTCTACTTGTGAAGATATGTTTTCCATATCGTTCTCGTCTATTCCTATGGCTCCGACCATCTGTTCGATAGGATTTATTCCCATTTCTCTTGCACAAGGAATGCAAAGTCCCTGTTGGATGCTTCTTCCTTGTTCCATTTTTGTTATAAATATTACAGCAACATTTTTGTTGCACTTTGAACAAAGCATAGTATGTCCTCCTTCGTATTTACTGAATTATAGCACACTTAATAATTAAAGTAAATTAATTTTTGATTAACTTTTTAAATGCTTGATTTTTTGCTTCCGATATGCTACTATTTGTGCATTGATTGTAAGGAGTGATTTGCATGTTGTTTTATTTTGTAAGGCACGGAGATCCTGTATATGATCCGGACTCTTTAACTCCGCTCGGAAAAAAGCAGGCAGAAGCAGTTTGCAAAAGACTTTCCCGTGTTGATTTTGACAGAATTTTTGTATCAAGTTCCAATCGTGCCATACAAACAGCTTCACCTCTTATAAGAATGCAAAATAAGGAGATGGAAATTCTCGACTGGTGTAATGAAGGTTATGCCTATAAAGAGTTTTTAGGTGATGTACCCGGCGAAGACCGAAAAAAATGGATTTACTACAATCCGTACTATCTTGAATTATTCAACCATGATGAAGTGAGAACTCTCGGTATGCAATGGTACAAACATCCTTACTTTTCAAGCACTAATGCCGAAAGCGGTATGAAAAGGATAGGAAAATGTGCAGATGAGTTTTTTGAATCTCTCGGATATAAGCATAACCACCAAAAGCACGGATATGATGCCATAAATCCAAACGACAAAAAGATAGTTTTGTTTGCTCATGAAGGGTTTGGAACGGCATTTATTTCTTACATACTTGACATACCGTATCCTATGTTTACCCATTTTTCCATGGCTCATTCATCAATGACCGTTATTGAGTTTAAAGAACATAACTCTTTGGTTTTTCCCGTAGCAAGGCAGGTTTCTAACGATTCTCACCTCTATAAAGAAGGTCTGCCCACCATTCACGACAACAAAATATTTATATAATATTTCTCAATTTGCCAAAAAAACTATTGACAAATACCACCTTAAAGTCTAAAATAGTGAGGTAGCAAAAATATTGCCGGATTGTGTAAGGGTAGCACGACAGACTCTGACTCTGTTTGTGAGGGTTCGAATCCTTCTCCGGCAGCCAAATGAGAACCGTAATTTTGATACAAAATTGCGGTTCTGTTTTTTTGCCCCAAAAGCCTTATATCAAGGGATTTCTTAAAAAAGAAAAGTTCCATCGTGATTTTATATGCGTTAATTTGGAGTATTTTTAGCTATAACACGCTTTTTCATATTCACTCTGAAACTTTTCTCTAAATAAAATGCACCGTTTTTTGTTCTTTTGCCAAGAAATCGATGCAACTGTTGAAAATAGTTGGAATATGTAGTATAATTATATTAATATTGGAGTAGCGAAAAAAGGAGTTGAGCATTGTGCTGGGAAAGAAAGAAAAAAGATATGTGAGCGATAATGCTCAACTTATGGCTGAATGGAACTGGGAAAGAAACAACGAATTAAATTTTGACCCAAACACTTTAACCTTTGGAAGTAATAAAAAAGTATGGTGGAAGTGTAGTAAAGGACACGAATGGCAAGCAAATATTGCTAATAGGAATAATGGACGCAGATGTCCGTATTGTTCTGGGCGAAAAGTTTTAATTGGTTATAATGATTTACAAACAGTTAATCCAATTGTAGCAAAAGAATGGAATTATGAAAAGAATGGAGATTTAAAACCAGAACAATTTACAGCGAATAGCAATAAAAAAGTATGGTGGAGGTGTGGTAAAAAACACGAGTGGCAGACAAGGATTTATCATAGAAATAAAGGTGTGGGGTGCCCTATTTGTAATTCTGAACGAAATACTTCTTTCCCCGAATATGCGATTGTATATTATCTTAAAAAATATGGGTTACACGTAGTGCATTCGTATAGAAAAAAAGGCTACGAATTAGATATTTATATTCCATCTAAAAAAATTGCTATTGAATATGATGGGAGTTTTTGGCATAAAAACAAAACAAAAAATGACTTGGAGAAAAATCAAAAGTGCAAAAAAGATGGGATTAAATTATACAGAATAAGAGAGGAACTACCTCCACTAAACGACAGTTCTATAGATTACATTGTTCAAGAAAATCGAAAAGATTTGTCAAAAACACTTAAAGAAATATTAAGTGAAATAATTGGAGATAACATTGATGTTGACATAGAAAGAGATGCTATTGCTATAGAAAATTTGCGGGAATACACGGAAAAAGAAAAGTCTCTTTTATTATCCAATCCAATTTTAGCAAAAGAATGGAACTATAAAAAGAATGGCAACTTAAAACCTGAACATTTTGCAATGAATAGTTCTAAAAAAGTATGG
>JAZLFH010000049.1:0-4502 GCA_045615705.1 Clostridia bacterium | reverse complement strand
AGTGCATACCCCTTATTGAGCATTCTTTCGCCGTATGATTTGTCTGTAAAGATTTCCTTTACACCGCTTTGTGCATCATCAAAATTGCCGTTTACACCGCTTACAAATACATTTTTTCCCTCTTGTGTTATCATTTGGAGTTTTTGCATTGCACTAACACCGTTTTCGGGATAAAATACTGCAATTTTAATTCCGTCAACATTTTTAAATCCTTCAAGAGCCGCTTTTCCCGTGTCGCCCGATGTTGCTACCAAAATAAGTGTTTCCAACTTGTCGCCGACTTTTTTCTTTGAAACGCTCATCAAGTGCGGAAGAATTTGAAGTGCCATATCTTTAAATGCACAAGTCGGTCCGTGCCACAATTCAAGTATATAATCTTTGTCATTTAACTTGTAAACGGGT
The DNA here is from genome assembly GCA_045615705.1 of Clostridia bacterium. Classification (GTDB taxonomy): domain Bacteria; phylum Bacillota; class Clostridia; order UMGS1883; family UMGS1883; genus JAZLFH01. The sequence continues at coordinate 4,100 of JAZLFH010000049.1, read as the reverse complement.
GCTACCGCATCTGTTTCAAACTTTTTGTTTCCGTAGGCAGAATTTACACACGAAGAAATTTCTTGACTGTTAAAATCCGACAGAAAACTTCCGAGAATTTTCTCTGCTTTTTCAATATAACTCATGTTAGAAAGTTTTTTGATATCATCAAGCGAAAATCTGACTACACTGTCAGGCACATAAAGTCCTCCGTCCGGCGATAAGCCCTTAACTATCGCCTCGGAAACCGTTACCCACTCGTTTTTATTCCTCGTACTGTTGTATTTCATAAAACTAACTTCCTATCTGCAAACTATATTGACAAGTTTTCCCGGTACTGCTATAACTTTAATAATTTCTTTTCCGGCTGTTAATTCTTTTGTTCTTTCATCATTCATAACAACATCTTTCAAATCATCACCGCTGAGAGTAGCCGAAACTACCATCTTGTGTTTAATTTTTCCGCAAATTTGAACGACTATTTCAATCTCATCATCCACAGCTTTAGACGGGTCGAATTTGCACCAACTCTGTTTTGAAAGTATTCCGTCAAAGCCCAGGACTTGCCACATTTCTTCTGTAATATGAGGTGCAATCGGGTTTAGAAGAATTAAGAATACTTTCATTTCTGCTTTTGTCATTGTGCCGCACTTGTAAATTTCATTCACAAACGCCATTAATGAAGCAATGGCTGTATTAAACTTCATTCTCTCAATATCTTCCGATACCTTCTTTATTGTTTTATGCACCAACGCTTCATTCTCAGGTCTAATTTCACCTTCAATTACCATTTGTGCCATATTCCAAACTCTTTCGAGAAACTTAAAGCAACCCTTAACACCGTTTTCAGACCACGGAGTTGCCTGGTCGAATGCACCGATAAACATTTCATACAAACGCATTGTGTCTGCACCGTATTTTTCAACAATGTCATCCGGGTTAACAACATTTCCTCTCGACTTTGACATTTTTTCCCCGTTTTCGCCAAGTATCATACCGTGGCTTGTTCTTTTTTGATAAGGTTCTTTTGTCGGTACAACGCCGATATCATATAAAAACTTATGCCAAAAACGAGAATAAAGCAAATGAAGTGTGGTATGCTCCATGCCACCATTATACCAATCAACCGGAAGCCAGTAGTCAAGTGCTTTTTTACTTGATAGTTCATCTTTGTTATTTGGGTCGGTATATCTTAAATAATACCAACTTGAACCTGCCCACTGAGGCATTGTATCAGTTTCTCTTACCGCCTTTTTTCCGCACTTGGGACAAGTTGTATTTACCCAATCTGTCATTTTTGCAAGCGGAGATTCTCCATCGTCCGTAACCTCGTAACTTTCAACCTCCGGAAGCATTAACGGAAGTTCTTCATCCGGAACGGGAACCCAACCGCACTCATCACAATGTACAAGCGGAATCGGTTCTCCCCAATATCTTTGGCGACTGAACACCCAATCACGAAGTTTAAAATTAACTTTTTTATGTCCTATGCCCTTATTTTCGAGGTTTTCTGTCATGGCCTTTATTGCATCTTTACAGGAAAGACCGTTTAAGAACTCGGAATTTACCATAATTCCTTGCGAAACATCTGTAAACGGTTTTTCGTTTACATCAAAATCACAATCAACAACTTTAATTATGGGAAGATTAAATTTCTTTGCAAAATCCCAGTCCCTTTCATCATGTGCGGGAACAGCCATAATTGCACCTGTTCCGTAACTCATAAGTACATAATCTGAAATCCAAATCGGGATTTCTTTTCCGTTTACCGGATTAATTGCTTTTACGCCTTTAAGTTCTGCACCGCTTTTTTCCTTTGCAAGTTCCGTTCTTTCAAAATCGCTCTTTTTAGCGGATTTTTCTATATATGTTTTAATTTCATCCTTATTCTCAAACAAAGACATATTATCTTTTACAAACGGATGCTCAGGTGATAAAACCATATAAGTTGCCCCGAAAAGCGTATCGGGTCTTGTCGTATATACGGTTACTTCGTCCCCCGTTGTAAACTTAAAGTTAACTTCGGCACCTTCACTTCTGCCTATCCAGTTTCTCTGCTGGGTCTTAACTTTTTCGATAAAATCAACTTCATCAAGGTCGTCTAAAAGACGCTGTGCATACTCCGTAATTTTAAGCATCCACTGTGTTTTTTGTTTTCTTACTACTTCGCCGCCGCACTTTTCACAAACTCCGTTTACAACTTCTTCGTTTGCAAGACCGCACTTACATACAGTACACCAATTTATCGGCATCTCCTGTTTGTATGCAAGACCTTTTTCAAAAAGGCGTAAGAAAATCCACTGTGTCCATTTGTAATAATTCGGTTCTGTGGTATTGATTTCTCTGTCCCAATCAAAAGAAAAACCAAGGCTCATAAGCTGACGCTTAAAGTTATTAACATTATCCTTTGTTACTATTGACGGATGGATATGGTTTTTTATTGCAAAGTTCTCGGCAGGAAGTCCAAATGCATCCCAACCCATGGGATACAAAACATTGTACCCTTCAAGTCTTCTCTTTCTTGCAACTATATCAAGTGCCGTATAACTTCTCGGATGTCCTACATGAAGTCCATGTCCCGAAGGATACGGGAACTCTACCAAAGCAAAGAACTTTGGTTTATCGCTATTGTTTTCGGCACTAAAACTTTTGTTATCAATCCAATACTTTTGCCATTTTTTCTCTATCTCGGAAAAATTGTACGCCAAAAAAATCACTCCTTAATAATATCAGTTAAATCTATTTTCTCCGCATCGCTCCACAAACCTTCAAGTGCGTAAAAATCTCTCGCTTGACGGTCGAAAATGTGAACAATTACTCCGCTAAAATCAATCAAAATCCAAGAGGACGAATTCATGCCCTCGATTTTTTGAGCATTTTCTCCCAAATCGCTCATTCTCTTCAAAAGTTCATCTGAAAGTGCGTGAACCTGAGTTGATGAATTACCGGTACAGATAACAAAATAATCCGCAATAACCGTAACATTTTCTACATTCAGCATAACTATATCGTTAGCCTTTTTTGAATCTAAAATTTCAACTATTTTCGTTGCTTTTTCTTTTATATTCAATTCTTCCCCTCCTTCAAGAGATAGTTTCTTGCAAGAATCGAATTTATATGCAAAATCCCGCCTTTTTTTATTACATACTGTATTGAGGAATCAAGTGCTTTTAAAAGTGCTTTGTTTATATTTTTTTCTTTAAAAATTATATCTCTTATTTCTTTTGATACTTCTGTTTCTCTGCCCATCTCCGAGATATCTGCAAGATAGATAACTTTTTCAAGGTCCGTCATATTTTCTCTTGCTATTGTGTGATAATATATTGCATTAAGGACTTCTTCATCTTCGATTTCGTACTCTTTTTGTGCTATGTATCGTCCCAAAAAGCCATGTACTATATGGTATTCTTTTTTTGCGTAATCATCAAGTTCGATTTTATATTTTTTGCAAAGTTCATACTGTTCATCTTTGGTGTAGTTTTTTGCACAATCATGGCACAACGCAGAAATTCTTGCCTTATTGCGATCAACATTCATTACTTCGGCAATTTTTTCTGCCATGGAAACGACTCCCATTGTATGCTCGAATCGTTTCGGTGAGAGTTTATTTTTAATTTTAAAAAGTATCTCTTCCTCGCTCATCATTTTTCCTCATTTGTACAAATTATTTTCTATTATATAACAAAAAACATTCTTTGGCAACAGATTTGATACATCTTTACCCATTTTAATTTTTTCTCTTATCTCGTGCGAAGAAACATTTTCAACTTCCATTTTTACTTCGACTGCCGGTGGCAAAACCTCAATTTCATTTCTTGTAAATACGAGTACAGTCGCATTTTCGTAAATTTCTTTCGGATTGTGCCACTCGCTTAAATATGCGTAAGAATCGTCCCCCACCAAAAAATAAAGTTCATCGTCTTTGTTTATGCTTTTAAAGTGCTTCAATGTTTCGTTGCTGTAACAAATCCCCTTTTTTCTGATCTCATAATCCGAAACCGACATATTTTCTTGTTCCATGATCAGTCTTTTTGTCATTTCAAGTCGATGAATTGTCAAATCATCATCATTTTTTTTGTGAGGAGCATTTCCGGACACCATAAAAATCACTTGGTCAAGTC
>JAZLFH010000048.1:0-9665 GCA_045615705.1 Clostridia bacterium | reverse complement strand
TCTTGTAAGTGTAATGGTAAGAGGCGATGTAGGTGCTGTTAAAGCAGCCGTTGAGGCAGGCAGAGCATCTGCTGAAAGACTTGGTGAAATTATAGCAGTACATGTAATTCCAAGACCTCACAGTGATGTAGAGAAGATTCTTCCTACACTTAAATAATTTAAGTAAGTAAGTAAGGCACGGTTCTTCATCGCCTTTTGTGTGATGAAGAACCTGTCAGCCTTAAAATCTTGTTGAAAGGAAAAAATCAACATGTTAATGGGAAAAGTTATCGGGTCTGTTGTATCCACAAGAAAAAATGAAAATTTAGTAGGAAACAAGTTTATGATTGTAGAGCCTCTTGACTCTATGATTTACGGGAAATCCCGCCTTGTTGCAACTGATAATATAGGTGCAGGAATTGGCGAAACGGTGTTAGTCGCACTTGGCAGTGCAGCAAGAATAGGATGCGGGCAAGAAACTGCTCCGATAGATGCTGCTATTGTAGGTATTGTGGATAACGGCGGAGAAATGATGTGATATTATGGAAATGACATCTTTGCAAAACTTAATGAAAAACAGTGGCATTGTCGGTGCGGGCGGAGCAGGTTTTCCGTCATACGCAAAACTTGATAAAAGGGCAGACACAATTATTTTAAATTGTGCAGAGTGCGAGCCGCTTTTTAATTTGCACAGACAACTTCTTCAAAAATTTGCGAAAGAGATTTTGACAGCTCTTGAACAGGTGAGAATTGCGGTAGAGGCAGAAAATGTTATTATTGCAATTAAGCCGACATATAAAAAGACTATTGAAGCTGTCAATTATTATTTACCTGAATTTACGAATACAAAAATTTCACTTCTTCCTGAGATTTATCCGGCAGGAGATGAAATTATAACTATATATGAAACGACTAAAAGAGTTGTAAAACCCGGAAAACTTCCGATTTCAGTCGGAGTAACGGTTTACAATGTAGAAACTATGCTTAACACATATTTTGCGTTGAATGACAATAAGTGTGTTACACACAAATATATTGTCGTTGCAGGAGAGGTAAAAAATCCTGTTATGGTTAAAGCACCTATCGGTATGAAATACTCAGATGTTGTTAAGTTGGCAGGTGGCGAAAAAACCAAAGACTTCACCTACATCGGCGGTGGAGTTATGACGGGAAATATAGTAAACCCAAATGATGTTGTTACAAAAACGAGTAATGCAATTTTGGTGTTGCCGAGCGATCATGAAGTAGTGCTTAAACGAAAAACAAGAACAAAAATTAATATTGCACGAGCGATGAGTTCTTGTTGTCAGTGCCGTTCATGTACTGATTTATGTTCAAGACACGCAATGGGATATCCTATTGAACCTCACAAGTTTATGAGAGCGGTTTCAAAGGGTATGGAGTCGGATTCTTTGGCGGTGATTAACTCAACCTATTGTTCGCAATGCGGACTTTGTGAATTGTATGCTTGCCCGCAGGGGCTTTCACCGAGAACACTTTTGGGAGTTGCAAAACTTGAACTGAGAAAAAAAGGTGTAAAGGTTTTTGAACCTGATTTCTTCGGTGTAGAAAAACAAAGGGATTACAGAAAAGTTCCGATGAAAAGACTTATTGAAAGACTTGGTCTTACAAAATACGATATCGGTGCCGAATTTTTAGATGAAGAGATTTTGCCAAAAGAGGTAAAAATTAAACTCAGCCAGCATATAGGTGCAAAATGCACTCCTGTTGTAAATGTTGGCGATGTTGTAAAAATCGGAACTATGATAGCAACCCCCAACGAAAATCTCGGAGCGTGCATACATAGTTCAATAGACGGAAAAGTAACATCGGTTACAGACGATTACATTATCGTGAGCAGATAGAAGGGGATAACTTATGTCAAAAGCAATCGCAATGGTTGAATACCAAACTGTTGCCACGGGAATTGAGGCAGCGGACACAATGGTCAAGACTTCGGAAGTAGAATTAATCGAAGCAGAAGTTGTTTGCCCGGGAAAATACATTGTACTTATAAGCGGGGATTTAAGTGCTGTTAAGGCATCGGTCGATGCAAGTAAGGCTCTTTATCCGACAAAACTTATTGACAGTTTTGTACTCGGAAATCCGCATGAAGCGATTTTCCCTGCAATATACGGAACAACTGAAATTGAAAACCCGAGAGCATTGGGTGTAATTGAAACATATTCTGCGGCATCAATAATTGTTGCGGCGGATGTTGCTGCAAAAACATCGCTTGTTGATTTGATAGAACTCAGAATCGCAAAAGGTATGTGCGGAAAATCTTACCTTTTGATTACGGGTGAGGTTTCTGCGGTGCAGGCATCAATCGACAGAGTTAAAGAACACTTAAAAGACGGCGGAATGTTTTTAGACAGTTCTGTTATAGCGAATCCTGATATGAAAATGTGGAAGCATATTATTTAAAAAATAGTTTACATTATACTTTGCAGGAGGAAAATAAAATGGATGAACAATATATATCAAAATTAGTTGAAGATGTAATCAAAGTTATAAACGCAGGTTCTTATGATGGCAAAACTAACGGACAACTTGGCGTTTTTGACACAATGACAGAGGCTTTAGAAGCAGTTTCTAAGGCGTACAAGCAGTTTCGCAATTATTCGGTAGCGCAGAGAGAAAAAATGATTGCAAACATCAGACGCCTTATTCTCGAAGAAGCGGAAAATATGGCGATACTCGGAGTAGAAGAAACAGGAATGGGACGAGTAGAAGATAAGATTATAAAGCATCAACTTGTTGCAAACAAAACACCCGGAACAGAAGACTTGGAACCGAAGGTAAAGACGGGAGATGACGGTCTTACATTATTTGAAATGGCACCGTTTGGTGTAATTGGAGCTATAACACCGTCAACAAACCCCTCCGAAACAGTTCTTTGTAACGCAATTGGGATGATTGCAGGCGGAAATGCTGTTGTGTTTAACCCACATCCAAATGCTTCAAGAACCGCAAATTATGCAGTTGACCTTGTTAACAGAGGAATACTTGAAGCGGGCGGACCCGAGAATCTTGTCGTTTCTGTAAAAAATCCTACAATGGACTCATCGAATGAAATGATGAAGTGTCCCAATGTAAAAATGCTTGTTGCAACGGGTGGTCCCGGTGTTGTAAAAGCACTTCTTTCTTCCGGTAAAAAAGCAATCGGAGCAGGGGACGGAAATCCACCGGTTATAGTTGATGACACGGTAAATGTTGCAAAAGCGGCAAAAGATATTGTTTTGGGAGCAAGTTTTGACAACAATCTTCCGTGTATAGCAGAAAAAGAATGTTTTGCTTTTAATTCAATTGCAAACGAACTGATTTCCCAAATGCAAAAGCATGGTGCGTATTTGGTTTCAAATGCGGAAAGAGACAGAATTATGAACTTTTGTCTTATAAATAAAGACGGAAAGTATGTTATAAATAAAAAATGGGTAGGAAAAGATGCTCGCCTTTTCTTAAAAGAAATCGGAATTAATGCAGACCCGAAACTTATTATTTGCGAAGCGGACGAGATGCATCCGTTTGTTCAAACAGAAATGATGATGCCAATTCTTCCCATTGTAAGAGTTAAAAATATTGACGAAGCAATAGATATGGCGGTAAAGGCAGAACACGGTCGCAGACATTCAGCACATATGCATTCACTAAATGTTGAAAGACTAACCAGATTTGCAAGAGAAGTTGAAACAACAATTTTTGTTAAAAATGCACCGTCATACGCCGGAATAGGTGCAGGAGGAGAAGGTCATACAACTTTCACGATTGCAGGACCTACCGGGGAAGGACTTACAAGTGCAAGGTCGTTTACAAGACAGAGAAGATGCGTAATGGTTGAAGGTCTTCATATTGTATAATTCTTAATTTACGGCTTTAGAAAGGGGCAAAAACCAATGAAGGCATTGGGCATGATTGAAGTATACGGATTTGCTTCTGTGGTAAAAGCCGCAGACCTTGCGGCAAAGTCTGCAAATGTTAAAATTATAGCATTTGACAGAAATCGTCCTTTCGGAAAGTTTCCTGTTCCGCTCATTATGGAAGTTAAAATGGTAGGAAGCGTTTCTGCTGTAAAATCGGCTATTGAAACGGCAAAAGAATATGCAAAATCCGTTGATAAATATATTGTTTCGCACATTATTCCGAATCCTGCCGGCGGAGTGGAAAAATTAGCGTACAGAATGGATATTAACAAAGATAAATTTAACAAAAAACTTCCGAAAAACTTTTTAGAAGGCGATGAACCCGATGTAAAAAAGTGCGAGGCGTTGGGATTATTAGAAGTTGAAGGCTTGGTAGCATCTGTCGAAGGACTTGATGCTATGGTAAAAACTTCAAATGTAAGACTTGTTCACACTGAAAAACGCCTCGGAGGACGCCTTGTTACTTGTATTGTTGAAGGCACGGTGTCCTCTGTAAACTCCGCTGTTGAAGTCGGGAAGAAAAGAGCTTCTGCATTGGGAAAGGTGTATGGAGATACTGTAATTTCAAATCCACACGAAGAAGTACTCAAGTTTTTTGATATATAAAGGGTGAAAAAAATGATTGATGAATCCAAAATTAAAGATACAATAGCCCAAGTAATGAAAGAAATGCAAGGAACAATAGCCGAAGAAAACGGAGAAATTAAAGTCGGCGTTTCCCAAAGACATATTCACCTTTCAAGAGAGGATTTAGACACCCTTTTCGGTAAAGGATATGAATTAACAAAGAAAAAAACACTTATGGGACGGGAATTTGCTTCCGAAGAGGTGGTTACACTCGTTGGACCTTCTTTAAAGTCAATTACAAATGTCAGAGTGTTAGGTCCGGTAAGAAAGAACACACAAGTGGAAATCTCAAGGACCGACACTTTCATCTTAAAGGTTTCGCCTCCGGTTCGTGAGTCGGGAAAGGTTGAAGGAAGCGAAAAATTAGTCGTTGTCGGTCCTAAGGGATGTGTGTACTTAAAACAAGGCGTTATCATTGCAAACAGACATATTCATCTCACACCCGAATATGCACAGAAGCACGGCATAAAAGACGGCGATTATGTTGATGTAGCGATTGAAGGAACGGAAAAACCAACACTTTACAATTCTGTTCAGATAAGAGTTAGAGATGACTTTAATATTGAAATGCATATAGATACAGACGATGCAAATTCAGCAGGGCTTAAAAACGGAATGCGTGTCCGAATAATAAAATAGTTGGAGTGATATTGTGTTTGCACTTGAACGACAAAAAATGATACTTGATATACTTGCAACAAACGGCTCTGTTTTTGTAAGTAGGCTCAGCAGCGAACTCGGAGTTACCGAAGAAACTATCCGAAGGGATCTTGAAAAACTTGAAAAGAAAGAGTGCCTGAGAAGGACGCACGGCGGTGCTGTGCCGATTGATGGAAGCACATACGAACTCAGCCTTGAAAAGAGAAAGGCTACAAATACAGAAGCGAAGATTCGCCTTGCACAAAAGGCTTCACAGTACATTGTTTCCGGTGATACTGTTTTTTTAGATGCGTCTACAACTACATTTTTTATTGCAAAAGAAATAAAAAACATGAAAAATGTAACGGTTATCACAAATTCAATCAGAGTTTTAAACGAACTTGTTGGAATTGAAGCAATCAAAGTTATTGCTGTTGGCGGTGTTTCAAGTAACAATCAGTCTTTTGTCGGAAATTTGGCAGAAAAATCAATTGAGGAAAATTATTTTGCAAATAAAATGTTTTTTTCAAGCAAAGGTGTAACGGCTGATGCAGGAGTTTTGGAAAGCAACGAAGAAGAATGCGGAATAAAACAAAGGATGATTCAAAACTCTAACGAAAAATTCTATATTTGCGACAGCACAAAGATAGGCAGAATAGGTTTTGAAAAACTTTCGGAGTTTGATAAATTAAATAAATTTATTACAGACTGCGACCTTGACAAAGCACTTTTGGATAAACTTACGGAGAACAATGTAGAAATAATCAAAATATGAATTTTTGGCGAATGAAATATTTCGCCTATTAATTTTTAAGGAGAATATTATGAAAAGAGTATTGGCTTTTGACCTTGGTGCATCGAGCGGGAGAGGGATAATCGCAACATTAAAAGATGGTAAAATCACTTTAAAAGAAATTATAAGGTTTGAAAATGTAGGAGTAAGTGTCAACGGGACTCTTTATTGGGATATAATTTATCTGTTTGAACAGATAAAAAGAGGAATCGTAAAGGCAAATCTTGACGGTGGATTTGACTCAATCGGAATTGACACTTGGGGGGTTGACTTTGGATTAGTTGATGAAAACGGCGATCTTTTGTCAAACCCGGTCAACTACCGTGATGCGAGAACAGACGGCATTCCCGAAGAAGTCTTTAAAGAAATATCCAAAGACTCACTCTATGAAAGAACGGGAATACAGATAATTAATTTTAATACTCTTTTCCAAATGTATTACTTGGCAAAATACAGAAAAAAGAGCCTTGATATGGCAGATAAAATGCTTTTTATTCCTGACCTCTTAAACTACTTTTTAACGGGCGAGAAAAAAGTTGAATACACGGTAGCATCAACATCACAGATGATAAACCCATATTCGAGAGAGTGGGACAAAGAACTCTTAAAAGAACTCGGTATAAGTGATAATGTGCTTTGCGATATTGTTATGCCCGGAAGTATTATAGGAAGTTTGAGCGAAGATGTAAAAAATGAATTATCGGTTGATGATGCACAAGTAGTAGCAGTTGGTTCACACGATACCGCTTCTGCGGTTGTAAGCGTACCTTCAACCGAAGATGACTTTGTGTACATAAGTTGCGGTACATGGTCGCTTTTCGGAACTGAACTTGACGAGCCTTTAATTTGCAGTGAGGGACTTAAATCGTCATACACAAATGAGGGAGGCTGTGAAGGAAAGATAAGATTTCTTACAAATATAATGGGACTTTGGATTATAAACGAATCAAGAAGACAATGGATAAAAGAAGGAAAAGAACTCCGTTTTTCCGAAATTTTAGAAGAATCCGAAAAAGCAGAAGAGTTCAGATTTTTTATTGATCCGGACGATGCAGATTTCGGTAAGCCGTGCAATATGCCCGAAATGATTAAAAATTATTGTAAAAGAACAGGGCAAAGCGTACCTGATTCAATAGGCGAAGTTGCAAGATGTATATACGAAAGCTTAGCATTAAAATACAGATACGCATTTTTAAATCTAATGAAAATCACGGGTAAAAAATATAACAGCATATATGTTGTCGGAGGCGGGGCAAATGCTTCAAATCTTTGCCAAATGACCGCCAATGCTTGCGGTGTAAATGTTTATGCAGGACCGACAGAGGCGACAGCACTTGGAAATATTGCGGTTCAGTTTATTGCGAACGGCGAGATTAAAGACATCAAAGAAGCAAGAAAAATAATTAAAAATTCGTCAGATATTAAGGTTTATACACCAAAGGACACTCAAAAGTGGGATAAAGCATACGAGAAGTTTAAGAGCATTATACAAAAGTAACCGATTTTGTGTTAGGCTTTTAAGCAAACAAAAATATTCGCCTAACATCTATGAATTTTGTTAATTTTTTTAGTTGAAATTTTATTGACAGAAAAAACAAAAAAAAGTATAATTAACGGAAAAAAGATAGGAAGGCGATAGTAATGAAACAAGATTTGATACTGATACTCGACTTGGGAAGTCGTGAAAACACAACACTTGCACGCACAATCAGAGATATTGGCGTTTACAGTGAGATTTTGCCGCACGATATATCAAAGGAAAAACTTTTATCTATTGAAAACCTCAAAGGAATCATATTAAACGGTGGTAAAAATAATATCGTTGACGGAAAAATAATCAGAGCGAGCGAAGCAGTTTTTGAATCTAATGTTCCTATCCTTGCAATAGATTACGAAGAAACTCGTGCCGATTCAAAAATTAAAGAGTATGCACCTTCGGATGATTTCAATAAATCGTTAACAGATTTTGTTTTAAATGTATGTAAAGCAGAGCGTAACTGGAATATGAAAAATTTCATAGAAGACCAGGTCGAACAGATAAAAAGACAAGTAGGGGATAAAAAAGTTCTCTTGGCACTTTCCGGCGGTGTTGACAGTTCTGTTGTGGCGGCACTTTTAATTAAAGCCATAGGGAAACAACTTATTTGCGTTCATGTAAATCATGGCCTTATGCGTAAAAATGAATCAGAATCCGTTATAAATGTCTTTAAAAACCAGTTGAACGCCAACTTAGTATATGTTGATGCGGTTGAACGCTTTTTGACAAAACTTGAAGGCGTAGCAGACCCCGAAAAAAAGCGTAAAATTATAGGAGCAGAATTTATCAGAGTTTTTGAAGAAGAGGCAAGAAAACTCGATGATATAAGTTTCTTGGCACAGGGAACAATTTACCCTGATATCATCGAAAGCGGAACAAAAACAGCAAAAACAGTAAAATCTCACCATAACGCAGGCGGACTTCCGGATGACCTTAACTTTGAGTTGGTTGAACCGCTTTACTATCTCTTTAAAGACGAAGTAAGAGCGTGCGGATTAGAACTCGGACTGCCTTATGACATGGTATATCGTCAGCCGTTCCCGGGCCCGGGTCTTGGCGTAAGATGTACAGGTGCAATCACAAGAGACAGATTGGAAGCAGTCAGAGAATCTGATGCTATATTGCGTGAAGAATTTAAAAACGCCGGTCTTGATAAGACAATATGGCAGTACTTCACAGTAGTACCTGATGTAAAGTCTGTCGGAGTAAAGAATAACGAAAGATGCTTTGAGTATCCCGTTGTAATCAGAGCCGTCAATACTGTTGACGCAATGACTGCAACAGTACCTGAAATCAGTTGGGAAGTGCTTATAAAAGTTCGAGATAGAATTTTAGAAGAAGTAAAAGGTGTAAACAGAGTATGTTTTGATATTTCTCCAAAACCATGTGCAACAATCGAATGGGAATAGAATTTTAAGTTTTGTAATTTTAATAAAGTGCCGTAAACCCTTGTGAATTCAAGGTTTACGGCACTTTTATTTTATAACTTTATCATAAATCCGCCGAGTTTGAAGAAAAAACGCATATAGCGAGCCTGTGCCGTATTTTAAAAAATTGTACTTGAATATTTAGACAATCTAAAAAATTTTATTGTTTTTTTGATGCTTTTATGCTACAATAACATTGTCACATAAAATCAAAATTTAATATGCAGAAATGCTTGTTTTTTTCTTTGGGGTAATTATACCCTTTTGTTTGAGTGCCATCATTTTTGTATTACATAAAAATGCAAATTCCACAAGTGATGGTATTATATTGAACAAGTATATTTGCACTTACTTTGATTTTGTGTGACAACAAATCGGAGTTTGCATTTTTTGGTGTGTAGCTCTGATGAGTTGCACACTTTTTTAATTTATGGAAAGAACGAAAGGAGTAAAACTATATTTTCCTGAAATATGTGCAAAAATATATTATAATTAAAAGGTGGTAATCAAATGAAAAAAATTGTAAAGTTAATTATGGCAATACTTATCCTAATTTCTCTGACTCTAAATGTATTGGCAGCGGATACAAGACATATTTATAATGAGAATTATATATTATCAGCGATGAATAATGAGTATTCGGAGGGAATATATGCAATAAAGGATAAATCTTCCGAACGAATGGGCTTTATAGATACATATGGAAATATTGTTGTACCTTGTGTATATAAATCGGTAGG
>JAZLFH010000047.1:0-27054 GCA_045615705.1 Clostridia bacterium | reverse complement strand
TCCAAGAAGAACCAGAATCAAACCAAACATCCATGATGTCTTTTTCTTTCGTAAATTCATGGCAACCGCAATCACAGGAAAATTCTTTCCCTAAAATTTCACTTGCGTCTGTTTCATACCAAGAGCCGGAACCTTTCTCCTTGAAAAGTTCTGCCGTCTTTTTAATTGTTTCTTCGTTTATTATTGCCTTGCCACACTCTTTGCAATAAAAAATCGGGATAGGAACGCCCCAAGTACGCTGACGGGAAATACACCAATCGCTTCTGTCAAGAACCATTCCTGTAATTCTATCCTCGCCCCAACCGGGAATCCATTTAACTTTTTTTATTTCATCAACTGCAGCTTTTTTAATAGCTTCAACCGATGCAAACCACTGTTCCGTTGCTCTGTAAACAATCGGTTCGTGGCATCTCCAACAATGAGGATACTGATGGATAATCGGTTCTATCGCAAAAAGTGCGTTTTCCTTTTGTAATCTTTCGATAATTTTCTCGTTTGACTTTTCGTAATACATACCCTCAAACTCACCTGCTAATGAGTTAAGGTATCCCTTACTGTCAACCGGGACAATAATTTCAAGATCTTTATATTTTTGGCAAGCAACATAGTCTTCCATACCATGACCGGGAGCAGTATGTACACAACCTGTACCTGCATCAAGCGTAACATGGTCGCCCACAATTACACGAGAAAGTCTGTCAATAAACGGGTGCTGACATTCGATATTTTCAAGTTCTGTTCCTTTGAATGTCTTTATTGTTTCGTATCCCTCTAATTTTCCTGCTTTAAGAGCACTGTCGATAAGTTCTGTTGCGAAAACATACATTTCGCCGTTTTGTGCTTTGATAACACTGTACTCAAAATCAGGATTTAACGCAATTGCAACATTGCCGGGAAGGGTCCATGTCGTTGTTGTCCAAATGACAAAGTAAATATCACCGTCAATACCCGAAAAAACGCCTTTATCATCTTTTACCTTGAATTTTACATAGATAGAATTTGTCTTATCTTCGCTGTACTCAATTTCCGCTTCTGCAAGTGCTGTTTCGCAATCCGGACACCAATAAATAGGCTTTAATCCCTTGTATATATAGCCCTTCTTTGCCATTTCACCGAAGATTTCTATCTGCTTTGCCTCAAATTCTTTTGTAAGTGTGAGATAAGAATTGTCCCAATCACCCAATGAACCGAGTCTTTTTATTTGCTCTTTTTGATTTTTGACATATCCAAGTGCAAATTCTTTGCACACTTCACGAAACTGTGTGATGCTTACTTCACTTCTGTTAATTCCGAGTTTTTTAATAGCCTGACGCTCAATCGGAAGTCCGTGGGTGTCCCAACCGTGTACCATAGGTGCACGAAATCCATCCATATTCTTAAATCTAATTATAATATCCTTGAGCGTTTTATTAAGAGCATGACCCATATGCATATCTCCGTTTGCATACGGAGGTCCGTCATGAAGAATGAACGATGGCTTATTTTCGTTATGCTTCATAAGTTTTTCGTAAAGTCCGTCATCCTCAAACCTTTTTAAAATATCGCCTTCTCTTTGAGGGAGATTTGCTCGCATCGGAAATTCTGTTACAGGCAAGTTAAGTGTGCTTGCGTAATCCATATAATCAACTCCTACTATTGTGTATCCGTATTATCGCCCAAAATTTTATTAAGAAGAGATTTTTGTGCATCTAAAATCGCCGAAATCTGAGTGCTGTAAGCAATCATCTCGACTTTAATCTTTTCTTTCTTCTCAATTGAAGCACGAATGGCTTCTTCATTGTCTTTTTTCGCTCTTTCAGCCGAAAGTTCCGACTCTTTTAAAATCAAGTTTGCCTTTTCCTGAGCAGAAGCAATTATTTCATCTGCCGTCTTTTGTGCAGCCAAGAGTGTGCTTTTCATGGTTTCATCCATTGTCTTATAAGTATTTAATGCTTCTTCCAAGGTTTCAATTTTTGATTTAAGGTCATTATTTTCCTTATAAAGTGCCTCATAACTTTGTGTAAGAGCAGAAAAGACCTCATCTACATCATTCTTTTTGTACCCGCCCATCTTCTGTGCAAATTCAATTTTTTGAAGGTCTAATGGTGTTAACATAACTGCCTCCTAAATATATTTTTTTACGGTTATAAAGGTGCGTCCTTTTTTAGACTCATGTCCTATTTCCGATAAGACTGCTTTTCCTTTACCCCTTACCGTAATAACATCATCTTGTTTTAATATACGGTCTCCCTTTTGACAAAGTGCTCCGTTTACAAAGACCTTTTGAGCCTTAATAAATTCCAAAGACTTTGTTCTGCTTGTTTTAAGCATCAGTGCCAAAATGCTGTCAAGCCTGAGCGATGCAACGGTAGATGTAATATCACGGAACCCTCTTGATTTGAATGAAAGTTCGTCAAGGTTAAAGACATTAACAACCGCATTGGCTCCGCCTATTCTCGTAAGCATACTTTTAAGAGCGTTCGCCGTTTCAAACGAGCAAACTACCACCGCTCCGCTATCGTCAACCAATATGTCTCCGATTTTTTCACGACTTACGCCGCAACCGATTATGCTTCCGAGGTAATCTCGATGAGAAAACTCACCTCTCACATTTACACGCACAGCACTTATCGGAAAAACTCCTTTTGTAATTTCACCGCTTGAAAATGCCGCAATTTTTCTTTCCGCATCATCATATCCGCCATATGTTGTTACATCTACATCAAGAAAATGCTTTCTCTCTTCAAGCATATTTAAAATGTCTGCCGAGCAAAAATCAGAAAACCTTGTTTCCCCATATTTATAGGTCTGCTCCGCCTTATCAAAAAGTTTCTGCATGGTCTTCTTTTGCTCATCGTCCGTAATTGTCGCTAAAAAATGAGTTTTTTCCATTTTTACCCCTTAAAGTGTCCAGTTAAATACCCCGTTATTTCTGAGTTCGTCTTTGACATCTCCCATAATTCCGACATTGTATGGTGCTACGAGGAAAATTCCGTTTGTGATTTTTTGTATGCTTCCGTCAAGAGCATAAACAGAACCGCTGACAAAGTCAATAACTCTTCGTGCAACATCCTTATCTATAAGTTCTAAATTTATTACAACAGGTTTCTTTGCTTTCAGGTGGTCTGCAATTTCTCTTGTTTCTTCAAAAGTTTTAAGCTGAATAACAACAACTTTCATCTGTGTTGTTGCATTAATGTTAATTACCTTATTCTTTTTAGGGTCAATCTTAGGTGCAACAGGCTTTTCATCAGTATCTGCCGTAACAAAATCCCCTTCTTCGAATTCTTCATCAGGTCCGAAAATCATGTCGCCGAATTTTTTCATTATTGACATTTTATACTCCTCCTAATTAAAAATTGCATTTCCCAAGCGAACATATGTCGCCCCTTCTTCAACGGCAATCTCATAGTCTCCGCTCATGCCCATAGAAACCTCGGAAAGTCCGTTTTTATATGCCAACTCTTTTGCTTCTTTAAAAATTTGGCGTATTTCACTTTCACTTGCTTCCTTTGGTGCCATTGTCATAATTCCTTTGCAGGATACACCGTCAAACTCTTCTAACCTATTTATTATATATAATAGTTCGTCCTTTGTCAAACCATATTTACTTTCTTCTCCGGATATATTAACTTCGAGCAGAATATCTTGCACAATATTTCGTTTTTTTGCCATTTCGCTGATTGCTTTCAAAAGGTGCAGACTGTCAACGGAGTGAATAAGTTTCACTTTACCCACTACATATTTTAATTTGTTTGTCTGCAAATGCCCTATTAAGTGCCATGATGCACCGCCAAGTGCTTCCATCTTTTCCTTCAAAGCGAGAGCCCTGTTTTCTGCAAGGTTATTGATTCCCAAAGAAAGGATTTCCTTTGCCTCATCACAACCGACAGTTTTTGTAACGGCAATTATTGTTATGTCCTCTGCCTTCCTCGAAGATTTTTCTGCGGCTTTTTTTATTTTTTCTTTAACGATTGAAAGGTTTTGTGAAATATTCATTTTATTCCTCTTTGGGATTTACCAAGACTTGTTCGTACGGCATAAGTTCGCTTCCGTCTCCCGCAATGCAAACCCTGTCATCTTTGTAAATTACATTAATTTTTTTAAATACTTTAATATCATTAACCAATGTATAAACTCCGGTTTCTCCGTTTACTATTCTGAGTGCTGACACGGGAAGTTTTATTCCCGAATACTTCGTCCTGACAATTCTTGCATTAAGCACTCTTTTTTCCATTACATTTTCACTATCTTGGCCACACTCAATGACCAAGCCGACTTTTCCTTCGTGTTCATTGGTAATTTTAACTATGTTAGCACTCATTTTTTCATCATCAAGGTAAAGCGTAGTTTCCCCCTCTTTTATATCCTCCGCTTCTTCTTTTGAAATTAACATAAGTGCGTACCAAACATGATTATTTACAATTTTGAAAAGTCCTTTGCTGTTTTTACTTTCCTCACACATTTGTGCAAAGGACGATATATCTTCTGCCGAAACATTTAATATGTTTTTCGTGCTTATGATGTTTTCCAAAGAATCTGTATTGACATAAAAAACTCCCGACTGCATTGCGTAAATAGGTTTTTTTACATTTCCTATTTGTGCCTCGATTGACGCCTTTCTGGCTTTTAACTCTTCAAGTTGTCCTGCGGTTGCCGAACTTTCCAATACGCCCATTCTTCTCTGAATCAAAAGCGTAATTTCGGTTTCGTGGCTTACCGCACTTGAAATGTCATTTTTAAGTACTGATTTTATAAGTTCAGATGTTCTTTCTCCTATTGCACTTGAAATTCTCGAATCATCAGATGAGTATATGTTTACTATGCTCTGTGCATCTTCAATGGTTTTAATTCGTGTATTAATCTCTTCAAGTTCACCGTTTAATGAGGAATCAATTTCGCCCAAAATTAATGTACCGACTTTTGTCCCTTTCGGTATTCTCTCTCCGTTAGCGACATCTTGGTTAAAAATTCCCTCTCCCGGATTTTCAAAAATTGATTCATCTCTGACAATATACGCCTCTGCACTAATTGAAGTTTCTTCCGTAGTAGGCATTGCCACTTGTGTTTTCCTTGAAGTCGCAATATAGCGAATTGATGCGATAACAACAAAAAGTGCCAAAGCCAGCAGCACTATACTTACTCGCTTTTTCAAGATTATCTCTCCTTATTGTCTTCTGATTCCGCCTCTGCTTTTACAAAATTTACCGGTGTTTGAGGTATCATAGTTGACACTGCATGTTTATAAATGACCTGCTGACGAGAATCCACATCCATAACTATTGTGTAGTTATCAAATCCTCTTACCGTACCTCTTATTTGAAAACCGTTAACTAAAAATACCGTTATTTCTGTTTTGTCCTTTCGCACCTGATTTAAAAAGACATCTTGCAAATTAACCGAATTTTTCATTTTTAATCCTCCGTTTTTATTTTAAATCCTATATTTTCCAAATGTTTTGTTGCTTCTTCAAGTGCATACTGAGGAGATAATAAAACAATATCTTTATTCCTCCTGAACCATGTAAGTTGCCTTTTTGCATATCTTCTTGACTCCTGCTTTATTAACTCCTTTGCATCAAAAAGCGATATCTTGCCGTCAAGATACATAAGCACCTCTTTGTAACCTATCGCACAAGCCGATGTCGGTGCGTTATCTCTTATGGGAAGTATTACATTTTTGACTTCGTCAACCAAACCATCGTCAAACATTTTTTCAACACGCATATTTATTCTTTCATAAAGAACATCTCTGTCGTAATCAATCATAAAATATACCGAATCAAAAACGGTATTGCTTTTTGACTCGTCATTTCTCTCTTTTTTCGTCTTTCCGCTTGTCCTATATGCTTCAATCGCTCTTATAATTCGTTTTTCATCATTCGGGTGAATGGTTTTTGACGCTTCATAATCCTCTTTTTCAAGAATTGAAAAAAGATGTGCTTTTCCTTTTTTTTCGCATATATTTTTTAGTTCTTGACGGATTTTCTCATCCCCTTTGGGAGATGAAAACGAAACTCCTCCTAAAAACGAATCTGTATAAAGTCCCGTCCCGCCTGCTATTATAGGCAAATGTCCTCTTTTAATTATGTCCTCTGTCAAGATGTTTGCCATTTCACAAAAATCTGCAACGGAAAATGTTTCTTTTGGGTCTTTTATGTCTATCATGTGATGTTTTGCTTGTGATAATTCAAAAGCATTCGGTTTTGCAGTACCTATATCCATTCCTCTGTAAATTTGCATGGAATCTGCAGAAATTATTTCTCCGTCAAATCTTTTGGATAACCCTATCGCAAGACTTGTTTTGCCCGATGCGGTAGGTCCCACAACAGCCACGATTTGTTTTTTCATTAAACAATCCTCTTAAACATTTTTTCTATCTCATATTTTGTAACCTTAACAACTATCGGCCTTCCGTGTGGGCAAGTTGACACTCCCTCAAGTTCCCATATCTTTTCTATCAGTTCCTGTGCTTCGCTTTTGTCCAAAATCCTATTAGCCTTAATTGCAGCCTTGCATGCCACAGTATAAAGTGCCTTCTCTCTCTTTTTAATTGTTTCGCCCTTTTCTTCACCTGAAAAAAGTGCAATCAATTCACAGAAAAGGCTCTTTGAATCCGACTCTGAAACGCCTGAGGGTACACTTCGTATAATAACTTTGTTTGTTCCGAATTCCTCAAATTCAAATCCCATATTTTCAAAAAAGGCTTCATTTTCAAACGCAACTTCTTTTTCCGTTGCCAACAAATCCAGACTTACCGGAGATAAAAGTTGTTGCGATACGCATTTTTGAGTTTTTATGAGTTCTTCGTATTTCAGTCTTTCGTGTCCGGCATGCTGGTCTATCAAAAGAAGGTCGTTCCCCTTTTGTGCGAGCAGATATGTAGAAAAAAGTTGACCTATATACTTAATGGGTTCTTCATATTTTACAACTTCGCTCTTTTCTTCTTTTTCAAATAGCGGTTTTATATTTTCTTCGTACTTAATTGTCGGCTCTTTTACCACATTTTTAGTTGGTTCTTCCTTAAAAAGTTCCTTTTTATCGACAAAAAACGGTTTAAATATACTTTTTTCGGTTTGTGCCATTGAAAGTTGCTCTGCTTCGGTTTTTTTGTGCGGAACAAAGTAGTCCGCTTTTTTTATGTTCGATATAACCGCTTCTCGTTCCTTGGTTTCTCCCATTAAAGTATTTTTTACAGCCCAATATACAGAATCAAAAATTACTCTGTCATTTTCAAATTTTACCTCAGTCTTTGACGGATGAACATTAACATCAACTGACTTCGGATCAGTTTCTATATTTATAACCGCAACAGGAAATCTTCCTGTCATCAGTTCATTTTTATATGCTTCGCTTATTGCAGAAAATATGACTTTGTTTGTTACGCATCTTGAATTTACAAAGGTAATTTGCATATTTCGGTTAGGCCTTGATAAAACATTCTTTCCTATAAGACCTCTTATATTAACCGCACCTTCATAGTTTACCTCTATCATTTCTTTTGCAAAATCTTTACCCAACACGCAATGAACCGCATTTTTAAGACTGTTATCCCCGGGAGTAAAGAACACATCTTTTCCGTCTTTTATAAGTCTTATTGAAATATCGGGACGGGAAAGTGCTTGCTTTTGACAAACATCACTTACATATCCCGCTTCCGTTGAATCTTTTTTTAAAAATTTCATCCTCGCAGGCGTGTTATAAAAAAGGTCTCTGACAACAATTGTAGTTCCGAAAGGTACTCCTGTTTCTTCAAATTTTTGAGTTTCTCCACCCTTAATTGAAATAAATGACCCGGTATCACAGCCAAGCCTTTTTGTAAAAAGTTCTGTGTGAGATACCGCAGAAATTGAGCATAACGCTTCTCCGCGAAAGCCGAGTGTCTTTATTGATTCAAGGTCTGCTTCGTCCTTTATTTTACTTGTCGCATGGCGTAAAAATGCTGTGGGAACATCATCTTTGTACATCCCTTTTCCGTTATCGGTTACTCTTATAAAAGTTTTTCCGCCATCTTTAATTTCAACTGTAACAGATGTTGCTCCTGCATCAAGAGAATTTTCTATAAGTTCTTTAACTATTGATGCAGGTCTTTCCACAACTTCACCTGCTGCAATTTTCTCCGAAACATTGCGGTCTAAAAGTTTTATCTCGTTCATTTTATCTCCTATAACATTTTTTGAAGATCATAAAGTTTATTTAATGCTTCAATAGGGGTAAGTGTAGTAACATCTACTTTTTTAAGTTCCTCGACAATCGGGTGGTCTGCCATGGTAAATAAGTTATCCTCTGTTTCTCTTTTTACAGGCTCACTTTTTACCTTTCCGCCTTCAATATCACTTAAAATTTCTTTTGCCCTGTTTACAATTTTATCGGGAACCCCTGCAAGTTTTGATACTTCTATACCATAACTCTCATCACAACCACCTCTTGTAATTTTGCGAAGAAAAGTTATGTCATCGCCTCGTTTTTTGCATACCGTATTGTAATTTACAATTCCATCGTATGTATTTTCAAGTGCCGTAAGTTCGTGATAATGAGTTGCAAAAAGAGTTTTTGACTGTATTTTTGAATTAATATGCTCTACAACCGCCCATGCTATTGAAAGTCCGTCAAATGTACTTGTGCCACGGCCTATTTCGTCAAGTATGCAAAGGCTTCTCTTAGTGGCATTTTTTAGTATATGGGCTACCTCGTTCATTTCAAGCATAAATGTGCTCTGTCCCGATGCCAAATCATCCGATGCCCCGACTCTTGTGAAAATTTTATCCGTCACACACAACGAACAAGATGATGCAGGTACAAAACTTCCTATCTGTGCCATCAAAACGATGAGAGCATTTTGCCTCATATATGTGGATTTGCCTGCCATATTGGGACCGGTTATGATGAATGTGCGATTTTTCTTATCAATTGTGAGGTCATTCGGAACAAAAAGGGTGTCTTTAAGTACCGTTTCAACAACGGGGTGTCTTCCGTCTTTTATTGTTATCTTGTCATCGCCTGTTATTTCAGGCTTGCAGTAGTTATTTTTAAGTGCAACTTCCGAAAATGAAAGCAGTGCATCAACAACCGCAACTGCGTGTGCGGTTTCTTTTATCCTGTCAATTCTCTTGCATACGAAATCTCTTGCCTCACAAAACAGTTTGTATTCAAGTGCAATAAGTCTGTCTCTTGCTCCGAGAACCGTGCTTTCCATATCTTTTAGTTCCGTTGTAATAAATCTTTCTCCGTTTGTAAGCGTTTGCTTTCTGTAATAGTTTTCGGGAACTTTTGAAAGATTTGAAGCCGAAACTTCTATGTAATATCCAAAAACCTTGTTATATCCTACTTTCAAATTCTTAATGCCCGTCTTATCCCGTTCTCTCTGTTCCATATCGGAAAGAAACTTTGAGCCGTTTTCTGTTATATCGTGAAGCCTGTCTACTTCCTCATTAAATCCGCTTTTTATAATTTTGCCTTCACGAAGTGAAACAGGCGGTTCCGATACGATTGCCCGTTCAAGATAATCTGCGATATCTTCAAGCGTGTCAAGTTTTGCACTTTGGAAGGCTAAAATGGTGCTTGTACAATTTTTAAGTGCCTTTGAAAGCGAAGGAAGATTGAAAAGTGAATTTCTAAGTGATGCCAAATCTCTCGCATTTGCAAGTCCCACTGAAATTCTGCTCGTAAGTCTTTCTAAGTCCTGTACTCTTGAAAGTGCATCCTTAATTTCATCTCTTAAAACGACTTTTTTTGTTAACTCTTCTACGCCGTTAAGTCTTTGTATTATTTCGCCCTCTTTAATCAGCGGACGAAGTATCCACGATTTTAAAAGTCTTGACCCCATAGCCGTTTGCGTCTTGTCCAAAACTCCGTAAAGACTTCCTTTTTTCGACTTATCCCGCATTGTTTCGACCAATTCAAGATTTCTTCTTGTTGACATATCCATTTCCAAAAATTCATTTGATGTGTATATATCGAGTTTTTTAAGATGCTCCATAGGGCATTTTTGAGTTTGAAAAAGATAGTCTAAAAGTGCAGTTGTGCTTACAAGTATTTCCTCGGGAATATCTTCTCTTATTTTAAACTGTTCAATAGCATTTTTTCTTGAATTTTCCGTTATTTCATTCTCATCATACGAAAAAGAAACCGCACCGCTTCTCGCTATGAGGTATTCTTGCAAAACCTTTAAATCTTTTCCCTTAGATGAAACTAAAATTTCAACCGGCAAGAATCTTGAAAGTTCGTTTATAATATTAACTTCCGAGTCTTTTTTATCAATTTTTGTTGCCATGACCTCTCCGGTTGAGATATCGGCAATGGTTATTCCGCTGTTTTCACATATATAAACACAAGCGATATAATTGCTTGATTTTCCCGATAAAAAATCTCCGTCAAGTATTGTTCCGGGAGTTACTATTCTTGTTACTTCACGCTTAACGATGCCTTTTGCCAAGGCGGGGTCTTCCATTTGCTCGCAAATTGCGACCTTGTGCCCTTTTCCCACAAGGCGAGCAATATAAGAATCTGCCGCATGGAAAGGCACACCGCACATCGGTGCTTTTTCGCCCTTTCCGCAGGAACGCCCCGTAAGTGCTATTTCAAGTTCTTTTGCCGCCAAGATTGCATCTTCAAAAAACATTTCGTAAAAGTCGCCCAATCTAAACATCAAAATTGTACCCGGGTTTTCTTTTTTGACTTGTTTATATTGACGCATCATCGGTGTTAAATCTTCACTCATCGCACACTTCTCCTTGCAAAATCCAAGTTTGTGCCTTTGTAATTTTTACTTTTACAAATTCACCTTCCAAACTTTTATCGCCTTTAAAGTTTACTATTTTATTTGCCTCATCCCGTCCCGTAAGAATATCACTTTCCTGTTTGCTTTCACCTTCGCAAAGAACTATACAATATGTGTTTTCTCTTTTTTTGTTTATTTCGTAAGAAATGTCATTTTGTACTTTTAAAAGCCTTTCAAAACGCTCTTTTTTGATATTTTCTTTGATATGTCCTTCCATCTTTGCGGCTTTTGTACCTTCTCTTACTGAATAAATAAACGAAAAAATCGAATCAAACTTAATCGTTTTAAGTGCTTTTATTGTTTCATCAAAGTCATCTTCTGTTTCTCCGGGAAAACCGACAATTATATCCGTTGTTACGGCAATATCAGGCATAAGTTCTCTTGCCTTTTTTATTATTCTTTCATAATCCGAGAAAGTGTAGTTTCGGTTCATTTCCTTAAGAATTCTGTCGCTCCCGGATTGAAGCGGAAGATGCAGTTGATTTGGAATGTTTTCACATTCTTTCATAACTTTTAAAACTTCATCACTCATATCTTTCGGATGACTTGACATAAACCTTACTCTCTTAATTCCGTCAATATGGGCAGACTCATACAAGAGATTTGAAAATGTTTCACCTATATCTTTTCCGTAAGAATTAACATTTTGACCGAGAAGCATTATCTCTTTTATTCCCGATTTAGCCAAATCCTTTATCTCGTTTAAGATATCTTCTTTTTTACGGCTTCTCTCTCTCCCACGCACATAAGGAACAATGCAGTACGAACAAAAGTTGTTGCAACCATACATTATCGAAACAAAAGCTTTTTTTCCGCCATCTCTTACTACCGGAAGACCTTCTGTTTGCTCATAACTTTCTTCTATGTCGGAAATTCTTTCATTGTTTAACAGAACATCTCTGAAAAGAGCCGGAAAATGCATTAGTGCAAATGTGCCGAATATCAAATCAACATGTCTGTATTTTTTTAAAATCTCTTTTTTTACCTGTTCCTGTTGCACCATGCAACCGCAAACACCGATTATAAGGCTTGGTTTTTTTGCTTTCAAATGCTTTAATGCACCTAAATTTCCAAACACCTTTTGTTCTGCGTGAGAACGAACCGCACATGTGTTAAATATAATAACATCTGCTTTTTCCCTATCTTCGGTAAGATTATAACCCATGGAAGAAAGCATTCCCATAATCTTTTGCGAATCATTAACATTTTGTTGGCATCCGTATGTTTCAACGAGAGCAAATAAAGTTTTCCCCTCGTTTATTTTTGCTATTTGACTTATAATTTCTGTCTGTAATTCAATAGAATTATTCTGCATATGTCGTAAATCTCCCGGTACAGTATATATATTTAAATAATACACTTTTACTGAGAAAAAGTCAAACAAAATTGTATCTTTCATTTTCTTTTTGTGTTGACAAAAAGATGGCTTTGCTATATCATAACTAACGGTGATTTTTATGAACAGGAATCTTTTAGGCATTGTTTTGGCACTTTTGGCAGGTTTTTTCTGGGGTACTGCGGGAATATTTGTAAATATGCTTTCGGAATACGGATGGATATCGGCACAAATGGTTTTTTCAAGAATGCTTTTTTCTTTTATTTTTGTGTTTATCTTTACGATTATCGTCAGACCGTCAATTCTAAAAGTAAAATTTAAAGACTTGTGGTGCTTTGCGGGTGCAGGATTTATAAGTATTGCCATGCTGAACTTTTTATATTACACACTTATAAGAAATACCTCCATGAGTATTGCAACCACTCTTGAATATGTCGCTCCCGTTATGGTAGTGTTTATGTCAGCCGTAATCTTCAAAGAAAAGATTACTAAAATTTCTGTATTTGCCTCGTTAATAGCGTTTTTGGGTTGTGCGGCGGTTTCGGGAATATTTCTCGGGAAATTTTCTATAAGCCCTTTTAATCTTTTACTTGGTCTAGGTTGTGCTTTTTGCTACGCTACATACTCTATTTTCACCCGTTTTGCAATAAAAAAGGGCTATGACTCAATAACAATAACCGCATATACTTTTCTGTTTTCAATTATAGGAATTTCTTTTATGGCAAAAGTTCCAAGCACGGTTTATGATATTTGCCACAAGCCAAAAGTTTTGCTTGTTTCTATTGCATTTTCGCTGATTGATACCGTTATTCCTTATGTTTTATATACAATAAGTCTTAACTTTACAGATACGGGCACGGCTTCCATTATGACTTCCATGGAGCCTGTATCGTCATTGTTTTTCCAATTCGTTGTTTTTAACCAACCGCCTACTTTATCCGGTATTTTGGGAATTATACTTATTCTGACTGCCGTTGTCATGGTAAGTTATAAACCGAAAATGTAGCATATGGTGGCGGAGATTATCGTTTGATTGCGGATTTTGTTGCAGCATTAAATGATGAACCGATTTCGATTTCGTGTACAGATATTATGGATTCTACCAAGAATCACATCGTTGTATTTAAGGTGGAAGAGGCAAGAAAAACCGGACAAATAGTTAAGCTTGATTGATTGTATAGAGAATTTACAATGACTAAATTGAAAAATTTAATGTATATTTATTGATAAATAAGATTAACAGTTTTATAGGAGATGTTTATATGGATATTTTAAAGTTTGATATTCAAAAGAAACTCGGCGGATTTAAGCCGCTTAATGCAACAAACGGAGGACCATGGTATAACAGAAGAACAAATGACCAGCTTTGCTCAAATTTTGAAAGCTATAAAGCGGCAAGGATACCATATCAAAGAAATCACGATTCAGCAGTACACGGAGTTTACGGTGGACCATACAGCTACGATATAACTTGTATTTTCCCAAGATTTGAAGCTGATGTAAATGATCCGAAGTCATATGATTTCGAATGTACGGACGAGGCAATTTTATCGGCACTTGAAGCAGGTACGCAGACTTTTTTCAGGCTTGGACAAACAATTGAACATCAGATAAAAAAGCACGGAACGATTCCGCCTGAAGATTTTAATAAATGGGCGGTTATTTGTGAACATATTATAAGACATTATAACGAAGGCTGGGCAAACGGTTATAATCTTAATATGGAGTATTGGGAAATATGGAACGAGCCTGACCTTGACCCGGATGATTGTGATAATAAGCGTACATGGGGCGGTACAGAGAAAGAGTTTTTTAACCTTTATGAAATTGCTGCAAAGCACCTGAAAAAATGCTTTCCGAATCTGAAAATCGGTGGTCCGGCTCTTGCGTGTGATGAAGAATGGGCGGAGCGTTTCCTTTGTGAAATGCAAAAAAGAAATGTACCGATTGACTTTTTCTCGTGGCATTATTATGGGAATGACCCCAAACAACTTGTTCAAAAGGCTGAAAGACTTAAAGAAATGTTAGTGAAATACGGGTACGGAGAAGCTGAAAGTAACTTAAACGAATGGAATTATATAAAAGGCTGGACGGATGAATTTGTTTATTCGCTTAAAATGATTAATGGCATTAAAGGTGCGGCGTTTATTATGGCTGTTATGTCTGTTTCTCAGGCTTCGTCTATTGATATGCTTATGTATTATGATACACGCCCGTCAAGATTTAACGGAGTTTTCGATTTTTATACAGCAGAACCGATTAGTGGTTATTATCCGATGCTTTGGTACGGAAAATTCTATGATATGAAGGATTATATAAAATCCGATAACGAAATTGATGATATATACTCATTATGTGGAGTTGATGATGACGGAAAAGTGATGTCGGTAATTACATATTATTCAAATAATGACGATGCCGAAAACAAAAATATTCAGATTGATTTCGGAAAAGCCGGCGAGTACGAAATATATTTACTTGATGGTGGGCATAATGGAGAATTAGTAAATACAACAAGCGATTTGAACTTTGATATGAAAGTTAATTCATGTATTTTGATTAAGGAAAAATAGAGTCTGTAAAGGAGCTATGACGAATAATTTTACAATAGGTTAGGCAGAAGAAAGTATAACACCTCAAAAGAAAGCGTTACTTATAGGTCAGTTTGCCGAAAGAATATCCGAATATGTTGAAAAGCCGATTACAGCGACCGCTATGGCTATTGAGTCCCGTGGTGAACAGTCTGTAATAGTAAGCGTTGATATAAACGGAGTATCATATAATCTTATTGAGGCGGTAAGGGCAAAAATTGCCAAAAGTGGTACGGAGCTTGACCCGATGAAGGTTGTGTATGCGGCAACGCATACACATACCGCACCGACATATCCGAGATTTAATTCTACCGTAAAAAGCGAAAAATCGTTTTTTGCGTTTGCCGACTTGTGTTTTTTATACAATAAGTCTTAACTTTACAAATACGGGGACGGCTTCCATTATGACTTCTATGGAACCTGTATCGTCATTGTTTTTCCAATTCGTTGTTTTTAACCAACCACCTACTTTGTCCGGTATTTTGGGAATTATACTTATTCTGACTGCCGTTGTCATGGTAAGTTATACGCCTAAAATAAAAAAGCAAACAAATGAATAAAACAATAAATGGGGTGTCGCAAAATGCGACACCCCATTTTGGGTCGGAAGCAAAATAGTGCATTTTGCACCGGTCCCTTTTAAATTGTCAATGATGGGTGATACTTTTCTTAAAAAATAAAAAATGTTGCTCCGAATTATCCCTAAGACAAGGATTAATAAAAATATATAAATACAACTATCGGTTATGAAATTTTTACAAGTACATCTTCCAACAAATTCCACACCTTTTCAATTGATGATATTTCAAGTTTTTCATTGATTGAATGTAGGTTTGTCAATGTCGGTCCCATTGATATCATATTAAGTTTTTCATTATATTTTGCAAATGTTCCGCATTCAAGCCCTGCGTGTATGGCGATAACATTTATATCTTTTGCAAACAGGTTTTTGTACGATTCTCGTATGACCTTTTCAAGTTTATTATCAGACTTGTATTTCCATGCATCTGATATATGATTAACTGTTATATTTAGGTTTAAGTATTCTGCAAGTTTTCTTTGTTCTTCTATATGTTGTTTTTCAACATCTGCTATACTGCTTCTTAACAGAACAACAGCCTCAAAGCCTGTCGCATTTACCTTAATAATTCCGAGATTTGATGAACTTTCTACAAGTCCTTCCATATCGGCAGACATCGTTCTGACCCCGTTTTTATAATCTTTAAAAAATGTCAATATTGTTTTTTTTTCGTCCATCGGAACAACAAAACAGTCTTCGTTATTTGTTTCATAAACATCAATTTTCATATTTTTATCTGCGACAGAAAACTTGGTTTTTAAAACATATCGGCAGTCATTTACTGCTTTAACAAGTTTATCGGCTTCTGTTTCATCAATACATAATACAGATGATGCCGAGGCAATAATTGCATTTTCCTTAGACCCGCCGTTAAATGATTTTAATTCAAAATCAATTCCTCTGTTTTCAATTTCCTTTAAAATGTAGCCCATTTCCATGCCGCCGTTTAAATGGTTTTTATCAATGTCAACTCCGGAATGCCCTCCCGCCAGTTCTTTTATATCAATTTGATATGTTTTTTCTTTTGTCTGCTTTGTTGCCTCATATTCTTTTTTAAAGCATATTTTGTCGCCGGCGGCAGCAGATACATATATCACACCTTCCGTTTCAGCGTCAAGGCTAATCAAATAATCAATATCGGAAATGTATTTCTGATTCAAATTTTTAGCCCCGGTCATTTCTGTTTCTTCGTCTGTAGTAATAATCAATCTGAGTGGTCCGTGATTCATTTGTCCATCGGCAATGCACAATGCCAATGATACACCAATTCCGTCATCCGCTCCGAGCGAAGTATTTCCATCCGATTTTAAATAGATGCCGTCATTTACAGTTTTCACAACAGTTGTCAAAGGATTAAGATTAAGCCCGCTCTTTTGAACAAATACCATATCCATATGGCATTGAAGCACAACCTTTGGCAATGCTTCATATCCCTTTGTTGCAGGTACATCAAATATTATATTATTAAACTCATCTTGAATTACAGTATGTCCTCTGTCCTTCGCCCAAGTTTTGAGATAATTACTTATTTTCTCTTCGTGATGAGAGGGTCTTGGAATTTCAGTCAGTTCTTCAAATTGCGAAAGAACACGCTCGGTTACATTCTCTTTTTTTCTTTTACAATCGCCACTCTTAGCTACTGTTTTAAACATTTTACCCATTTGTGCAATCTCCGTATTAGACTCATATTTTCATTTCTAAACTTATTATAATATATTTTTTTTAAACAATCAATATGTTATATAATCTAAAAACTGCCTGCAATTTTGAATATTGTTGTTTTCGCATTGGAGCCATTTGGGGACGTCCCCAAATGGCTCCAAATCTCTGCTCCATCATTTCATCAAACAAAGTTATTGTTATATTGTTTTTTCTGTCCCAAATTCTAATTCTTTACATTGCATAAAATAATCCCTAATAATATATCCGTTTGATAATCGCATTCACTCAATGCCGTAATATGTATATACTTCTTTTATAAATTCTTTCATAGTACTACCCGGCATAGCAACAGGGGTTGCAGAAGTTGTTTTTGTCCCGTTTCCAATGTTTTTTATGCTGTAAAAATCATAATATATATGTCCGTTATTATCCATACGGAAATCAAGTCTGTACCATTTTAGGTTAAGCACTGTTCTTATCATCAGATTTATAACATTTTCTTTGCCGTCAATTACATCGCAAAAACGCCACTCGGCATCGTTAAAATATTTATCGCTGAAGAATTCACCCAATGTCATATCTGTATGCACGATGCCCATATCGTCATTTAAAAAGCATTCTTTCAGGCTCATTTCCTTAACGGTGTCTATACTGAATACTTTGTATTCTTTATTATCAGTTTCTTTCATAACAGTCGGCTCATTCTGTTTCACAGTTTCATCTTTTTCGTCATTTGCATCTGTGTTATCCTTTATCGGTGTTTGAACCTTAACGGTTTTCTTTGGCGTTTCGGGTTGCACAGTTCTGTCGCTCCCACACGAAGATAACACAAGCAAAGAAAGTAATGCCATTATCAACACTATATTTCTTTTCATATTTCACCTTCCACTCTTTACCTTATCACCTTAAATTTTGAAGTTTTTTATGAATTTGGGAGCTACTTGGGGCGTACATTTTTT
Source organism: Clostridia bacterium (assembly GCA_045615705.1). GTDB lineage: Bacteria > Bacillota > Clostridia > UMGS1883 > UMGS1883 > JAZLFH01. The sequence goes on along the minus strand of JAZLFH010000047.1, from coordinate 9,168 downwards.
GGTAGGACCATTTGGTTCGTAACAAACACAATACTCCAAAGTTTTTCACAAGTCAAGTGAAAAAGAGAATAAAAAATACAAAAGACGATAGATTTTATTCTATCAAAGGCAATGCCACGATTTTTACTGAATTGTGGTGCAAAACCGCCATAGCGATTTTGCACCATACTTCTTCTATATTCACTATTACGTATTACTTCTCCATTCCCCGTTTGTAGCCACTTGTAAGACCTCCCGTTTTGAACCTCGTGCCTTTTGATGCTTTTTTGATGCTACCCAAATTTCTTTATAAAAAGCAATTAACAACAAATTTAATAACTCATAAAAACTGATGTAATTCAAACAGAGAAAAGAGCTGAAATAATTGAGCAACTCAAATATTTCAGTTCAAAGCTATTTATAAATCTAAAGAGTTTTCTTCGAGAAGAAACTGCTCTATGCCTATATAAAGGACGCCATCTTCATCATGCCATGGAATAATTCGGTCTTTTACAACCACGATTTTTTTGAATGAATCTCCGACTCTTTTTAGTGAGCGAGTTTCTTGCAATCGTTTTTCTTCATCGGCAACGCTTAGTGCAGATTGTATATAATATCTTTTGCTGTTTTTGTTTGCTACAAAATCAATTTCTAATTGAGTTCGATGACTCTTTTTGTTTTCATCCTTATAATTATATTCTACTACCCCGACATCAACATTAAATTCTCTATAGAATAATTCGTTATAAATTATATTTTCCATAATATGATTTTCTTCTTGTTGACGAAAATTGAGTCGAGCATTTCTAAGACCTACATCACTGAAATAATATTTAAGCGGAGAGCCTATATATTTCCTCCCTTTAACATCATATCTTTCCGCTTTGTAAATGAGAAATGAATCTATAAAATAATCTAAATATTTAGCAATGGTTTCGTCGGTTATATCATTTTTCAAAACAGAATTAAATGTGTTTGCAATATTTGTAGGATTCGTAAGTGAACCTATTGATGATGATACAACATTTAAAAGGTCGTCAAGAACAGATTTATCATATAGAATACGATTTCTCTCCATAATATCAGAAAGATATATTTTATCGAACAATCCTATTAAATACTTTGATTTTTCTTCATGACCTTTTCTTTTCATAACAAGCGGAAGACCGCCGTAAGTATAATATTCTTGCCAAGCATTGTGCTTGTCACCATCAAAAGCTGCATAAAACTCACTGAAAGAAAGCGGATTTACTCTGATTTCATCGCCACGTCCTCTAAATTCTGTCAGTATATCGCTTGACAACATTTTCGAATTACTGCCGGTTACATATATATCCAAGTTATCATATTTCATAAGTCCAAGCACAACATCAACAAAACCAATTTCGTCCTTAACACCATCAATATAAGGATTTTGCATGGTTACAACTTTTTGAATTTCATCTAAAAATATATAATAAGTTTTGCTTTTATCTTTGGTCAATTCTCTTAAATATTCTCCGAGTTTCAATGGATTACGGTACATTGCATTTTCATCATCATCAAGAGCTAACTTAATAATGCAATCCTCTGTAATTCCGACTGATTTTAAATAATTATTATAAATAGTGAATAGTAAATAAGATTTTCCCGAGCGCCTGATACCTGTGATAACCTTGACTAAACCATTTTCTTTTTTACTTATAAGTGCATCAAGATATTTTTTTCTGTCAATCATTAAAAACACCTCTTTCGATAATTTTGCGTATTTCCACACTTTGCTCGAATATAGTATAGCACTATTTAACTTGAAAGTCAAGATATCAATCTAAAATTTTGCGTATATACGCATTTGTTTCTATTATGCTCATTTGTAAATAAAATATTTATATAGATTTATCGGAAAAGTTGTGGTATTGTTCCTTCCAATCTCGAAAATCATACCGAGAATGAACCTGAAATTGTCAATCCTGACAGCAATCCTCCGCATGGCAAAGTCTATGTTGAAGGGTTTGGATATGTTGAAATTGGAGGTCCTACACAAGTTATAACAGGATATTCCAATGGTGACATCAACAAAATGGTCGGAACAATGGATTAAAATTAAACCGTGAACAGTCGAAAATCTCGGCTGTTTTTTTGACCACTTCGGACGAGTGCGTAGCGATTAAAGAAAGGAAGCAGGAAAAAGCGTTGGTGTCAAGTATGCCACCAATCGCACTCAAACACCGACCGGCAGAGCCGTTCGGGCTGGTGCTGTTTGGAGGGGGTTGGTGCTGTTTTGGTGTCAGGTTTCCGTCTAACCCCAACGGTTAAGCCAAAAAATTGGTGTTTTTGCAGGTGTCGGCAGTATTTTGAGCAAAAATGCAAGAAAATAAAAGTATAAATACTGCAACTGAAAATGTAAGAATATTGACTCAACCAAACCTGTTAAATGAAACGAAAAAATGCACAAAATAATTAAATATTGTTGCATTTGGTAATAGACTTACAGAAAAGTTTGTGGTATCTTGTGTCGTTAGAAAAGAGGTGAATTTCAGTCGGCGGATGCATTGACAATTACCTAAAATGGTATAATAGATATAAAAACCAAAGGAGTTGTCAAAGATGAAAATAACAAATGAGATGATACAAGACTACAAAAATTATCTAATCACGGAAGAAAAAAGCGAGGTTACAATTGAAAAGTATGTCAGGGATATAAAAGCACTTTCATTGTGGCTTCAAGAAAGAGAACTTACAAAGCAGGATCTACTATCATACAAGGCAAAATTAGTACAAGAATATGCTCCTGCAAGTGTGAATTCTGCCATAGCATCAATCAATGGATTTCTGATGTTCAATAACTTGTATGACTTAAAAATCAAGAACCTGAAAATTCAAAAACAATTATTCTGTCAAAGCGAAAAGGAACTTACCAAGAATGAATATGAAAGATTGCTGAAAGCAGCAAAAGATAAAAACAATGAACGGCTCTATTATCTGATGCAAACTATATGCTCAACCGGAATCAGAGTATCTGAACTTAAATTTATTACCGTAGAAGCCATTCATAACAAAACTGCGGTTATAAATTGCAAAGGTAAAATGAGGATTGTATTTTTACCGGGCAAGCTTTGTAAAATTCTTAACAGCTACATTAAGAAAAACAATATAAAAAGCGGCTCCGTATTTATAAGTAAAAACGGCAGACCGCTTGACAGGTCAAATATATGGTCCGATATGAAAAAAATTTGTGAAAGCGCCGGAGTATCAAAGGATAAAGTTTTTCCGCATAATTTACGCCACCTTTTTGCAAGAACCTATTACAGTCTGCAAAAGGATATTGTCCGCCTTGCCGATATACTTGGTCATTCCTCGGTTGATACAACAAGAATTTACACGATGGAAACAGGCGAAGAACACAGAAAACAAATAGAAAAAATGCACCTTTTAAGGTGCTGACTACATAATAGAAATTATGTTGTATATGCTAAAACAGAATACACTAATACATTTATTATTATACCAAAAAACACTTGAATTGTCAATGATTTGCAACAAATTTTCTTAAATTTTTCTCAAAAGTAAATTCTCAAACTTTTTCTTTTTCTCAAACTCGACAAAGTGTAAAAATTTATAGTACGACTTTAAGACCGGTTGAACTTTTTTACATCGACCGGTCTTGTTGATATGTCATTTTTTTCAATAAACTCATTATTTATGAATTTTTGTAATACTCACACCATAAAATTCATCATTGTTTACCACATAATTTCTATTATGTAGTACAGCAAAAAAATGAAAGGTGGTTAATATTTTATGAAATTCAAAAAAATAATGAGCGTTGTATTGACAATATGTTTAGTAGCGATTACAAGTGTCGTATCTTACGCTAACTCCCCTGTTATTTCAATTGATGTTACCAATTTTGAAAAAAGCAGCGAGATTATTGTTCCCATACGAATATCTCAAAATCCCGGCATATGCGGAGCAACAATATCTATTCAGTATGACAATAATCTAATATTGAAAGATGTGCAAAAAGGTGATGCTTTACAAAATCTTACAATGACAAAATCAGGTGATTTATCTCTAAACCCAATAAAGATAGCATGGGACGGCTTAGAATCAGATAATTCCAATGGCGTAATGGCTTTACTCAAATTTGAGACTCCTGACAAATCCGGTGAATATAGCATTAGTATATCCTATAATGAAGGCGATATAATTAATGACAAACTGAACCCAATTAATATATCAACATTGCCGGGAAAAATAATAATCCCATCAAACAAAAAAGTAACAGTTAATATTTCAGATAAAACAGTAGTTCTTGAAGGTGATGAGAATAGTACAGGAAGTGTTTTTGTCGCATTTTATAACTCAAAAAATCAGTTGATATCTCTTGAGATATTCAACTCTGAAGATCATGTTATTAACGTTCAAAAGAATAACTCTGCGAGCAAAGCAAAAATTATGTGGTTTGAGAGTATAAAGACAATTAAACCAATATGTGCCTGTAAGCAAGTAACATTTAAATAAACGAAAGGAGCATAACAATGAAATCAAAAAGAATTTTATCACTGTTAATATCTTTATTTATTTTACTTTCATTAATACCGCAAACTACAATACTTGCAGCAGGCAATGTGACTGTTAGTATTCTATCGGCAACCCATATTGCCGGCAGAAGTGTGGATATAGATATAAATATTGAAAACAATCCGGGTATATTGGGAGGAACACTAAAGTTTACTTATGATTCTTCATTACTTTTGACAAATGCCGTTGCTGGAGATGCCTTTTCTGCACTTTCACTGACCAAACCCGGAAAGTTTACATCACCATGCAGTTTCACATGGGATGGTCAGCAAATATCACAAGCAGATATAAAAAATGGCACCATATTGACGCTGACTTTTGAAATACCCAAAGATGCACAACCCGGAACAATTTACAATATTACGGCTTCATGTGAAAATGGCGGTTTTGTAGATACTGCCTTGAAAAAAATTGTGCCAATCATTATAAATGGAAAAATATCTGTTGATAATTACTTGGTTGGTGATTTGAATTCAGATAATACAGTTGATGCAAGTGATATTATTTTGCTTCGCCGTCATATAGTAGGCGGTTATACGCAAACTATTAATGAAAAAGTTTATGATATAAATAATGATGGAAATTGTAATATAGCAGATATCGTTTTGCTTCGTCGCCATATAACCGGCGGTTATCCTGAAGCAGATGCATATTTCCACAGACTTACATATACACCAAAAAAGGATTCAACCTGTACAGAATCAGGAAATAAAGAATATTGGTATTGCTCTGTATGTGATAAATACTATAGCGACATTGAAGCGACAAACGAAGTAAAATTATCAGATACCGTAATAAAAGCCAAAGGACATACATTGGAGCATATTGCAAAGAAGAGTGCAACATATACAGAATCCGGAAATAAAGAATACTGGCATTGTACCTCTTGTGATAAATATTTTACAGATGCAAATGCAACGAATGAAGATTTGTTTGAAAATCTGATTGTCGATAAGCTTGAAGATAAAATGCATAATATAAAATATGAAAACTTAAAAGGCGCAAGCGAATCAGGGCTTACAAAAAAATTCCAAGAAACCAAAGGTTGTGCTTCTTTCGGAACACCCGGAGAAATAGCCGGATATACATTTGTTGGTTGGTATACAGAGCTTGATGGAGGAATGAAAATTACCGGAATTCCTGAATATACAAAAGAAGATGTTACCGTTTATGCTCATTGGGTTGCAACAAGATATTCAATTTCTTATCATAGCGGACAAGGCATCAATTCAGCGTCCAATCCGGATACATACACAACAGAGGACGATATTACTCTTGAAGGCTGTAAATCAACTAAAATATCCGAAGAGTTTGACTATTGGAAGGATAAAAAAGGAGATAAAATATATAATTTGTTAGGGCTTACAAGAAACCTTGATTTAACTGCAATGTATAAGTATGCATCGCAAAGAAATCAAATATATCCGTATGATACCATGGAAAAACCTCTTTTCAAGAGATTTACCTGTGTTCAAAATGATGAAAATCCAAATATTTATTATTTGTCTTATTATTTGGGAAGAGTCAATAATGTTATGACAGGTATAGTTATTCCCAGTACATATTTCTCGGGGTTAAAACAAGAAGAACATATTTGGGAATCAATAAAGGAAATAGAGGATAAAGAAAGTAAAGAAAAAGCAAAAGTTATTTCTGAAACCACATCGTTGGTAAATTCGTGGGAAGAGACCGCTGCGGTAACTGCTGATGCTTCGATTGAAGCGAGTGCCTCTACAAAGGTTGGAATTGGCTTTGCGGAGGCAAGTACAAAGATAACCTCTAAAATAGCGGTGTCAGCCGGATTGGAGGAAAAAGAAATACAAACGCAAGCATTTACAAGCAGTTCGACAGAGTCGTATAAAGGTACAATATCACGATCATCCATGTTTGAAGAATCAACAAAGTATTCATTGTCATCTGATGCAGATGGTGGCTGGTATAGATGTATTGAAGCGTGCAACGTAGATGTGTTCGGGATAATAGAATATGATGCTATAAAAAATACGTATGGTTTTGATTTAATAAACATTCCAAATGGCACAACATCTGCAATATGGGAATATAGCAAAAATGACATATACAAAACTATGGAGGAAGATGCAGAAAAGAAGTTATATGTTTCTAAAGAAGAAATATCAGAACAACTTATTAAGTTTCGTCAGCCTGTTGCTGAAAAATATGGTATGACCGTAGAAGAATTAGCTGAATTTACAATTTATGATTCTTTTGAAGATACACCCTCAAATCCCACCAAAAAATCTATTATTGATTGGAGCGAAGAAACCGGAACAACTTATGCACAAAAAAATATAATATTTGCCGATAACAGTGAAGTATATCTTTATGGAAATGGTACCACAACATTCCCTGTATCAATCACATTGCCTGAAACGGCATCAAAATCAGACATACACATCAGCAATTTTAAATGTACGGGAAATGATGATATGTTTATCAGTAATAACCGAAACAACGATATAAATATCTATGTTGACGGTAATTGCGAAATAAATTCAGTTTTGAATCTGCCGAATTCAAATATCAACATATACGGTAGCGGCACATTGACAATCAAAAACGATAACTTTGATCAATCAACGCTTTTGTGCAAAAACCTGCATATTTATGATAGTGTTAAACTTAAAGTCTATGGTAAAGACGGAGTAAACGGCAGTAATGGAGCTAATGCCGAAAACGGAACAGATGGATGCATAGCTGTTGAATGTTCATCGAATTTTACTGCCGATAAAAATACAAATTTATTCTTTGTTGGTGGAAACGGCGGTAATGGTGGTAATGGTACTGATTCCGCAATATGGTTACAGGAGAAAGATTATGCTGGTGGAAATGGTGGAAACGGTGGTAATGGTGCAATTGCACTAAAAAGTTCAAAAGAATACATACAGGCTACCAATGTTGTTTTAGTTGGTGGTAATGGTGGCAATGGTGGAAACGGTGGAAAAGGAAGTTCTGTTGGAAAAAATTATGGTATAAAATGGGATGTTAATCATACTATCGGTGGTAATGGTGGCAATGGTGGAAACGGTGGAAGTGGAGGGATTTTCGGAAAAGCCGGACAAGGTGGAAAGGCTGGCAGTTATGGCGGCGGAGGTGCATCTGGTATTGGTGGTGTTGATTATTATATTAGTCAAGGTCCAAACTGCTCTAAAGATAAAGCCAAAATATTTGCAACATCGGGAATATCAGGCACAGATGGTAAAAGTGATAATGACTATGAAATATTAATTAATGGAAAGAAGATAGTATTCTACGCATTTAAAACTCCTGATGGCTCTGCGTTAAGCTATGACAAAGCTGTGGAGCTTGCCTCAACCGAATATAATGCCAAACTCGTGTCTATTCATTCTCAGGAAGAACAAGAAGCAGTGTATACCCTTGTAAAAAGATTAAATGTAAACTGTTGGCTTGGTCTTGTAAGAAGACCGGGAACCATAACATATGACTGGGCTGACGGAGGTACAATGATTGTTGACGGAAAAGGAAGCACCGCTACCATAACAGATATTTACGGCAATTCAGTTTATGCAAATTGGGAGTATGATGAACCGTCAAATACATATTCTGATACTAAGGAAAACTGCGGAGGTATGTATTGCTCAAGCGGAGAATGGAACGATTACAGTGCTAACAGTTCAAGTGTATGTGGATTTGTCGCAACAAAAATTATAGATTAAAAATATTCTGTTATAACAAAAGAGAAAATTTAACAAAAGCATAGTAGGAGGCATTGTATGTGTTCGTGTGTAAATTCAGGTGAAATATATAATATTTTATCAATACTTATAACTGTAATAATTGCTGTTTTTGGAGTAATTAAAATAAATTATCAAAATTCTTTTAAACTACTCATAGAATATCGACTAAAACAATTTGATGAAATCACATCGATATTTACGGAAATCTATGATATAAGTGATAAAATTTTTAACAATAACACTAATAACAATAATTTATTTGGCTACATTGATAAATTGAAAAAATACAGAAATCGCCTAACCGTAATTTTTTCGTGTGAGGATTCTCAGGAAAAGGAAATTCTTGATAAATTTAATAAATACATATCTGATATTGAATTGGTCTGTACATCGAATAAGAAAAAAAGTGATTGTATAAAGGACAGAGATAATTTCTTGATTATATTGCGTGTGTATTCTTGGAGCTTGTGGAAGTATATTCAAAGATTATACAAAACGGATATTCATCTTCAAAAAAAGTTTAACAAGATTTACAATGAAGTGCGTGACAATACCTTATGACAACTTTTTACGGCGAGGCTGAAGGCAGTATATCAATACCTAAAAACTCAAATATCAGGTATGCTAAATTCTTTGTTGGACAAACAGTCTTTGTCCATTAGGCGGAGCGGAAGTTATAACCGAAGGATTTTAAAAAAATTATTAAAAGCGGTCGTTTTTTCGGCCGCTTTTAGTTTATATGATTTTCACATTTTCACTTGACTTGTTGCAAGGTTTGGAGTATTGTGTGTTACAAAAAATACCCCTACAAAGGAAGTGAAAAAATGCAAAGGAAATTACTCCCAAACGGAAATCAAAATTAAAAATTGATGATTTATTGATGATGTGCTAGATGCAATGTTTGAAAATG
>JAZLFH010000046.1:0-2898 GCA_045615705.1 Clostridia bacterium | reverse complement strand
AATTCTTGCCCAGTTGTTTGCCCTTACCATCATTGTCCGATTATCCATATGCCCTCCATAAAATACAATTATTCCATATACTTTTTGTATTTTATCAGCTTTTCTTGGATTTTTGTAGGTACCTGTGGTTTGGCGCTTACTGATAAAAAGGATAAGTATTAGAAAAAATACACGGATATTGGGTAGGAACCGAAACACTCTTTTTTTTAGCTTTCCGAAATTCACTTGTTCATATAATCTGCAATTTCAAAAATGTCATCAGAAACCTCAGGATTATATTCATTGTAGCCTTCAAAGAAAGTTTTGTCAGGATGAATAATCATTTCAATCGAAGTCTTGGCTGACAAAACGAATTTACAAAAATGGTGAATTTAGTAAATCATAGTCATAAGCATACATTTCACCACTACCGCTAATTGCAAGTAAGACTGTAAATTCATCAAACGTCTAAAAAGCATTCTACTATTAACTGATATTTTTATTATATATCAAGAATAATGTAAAAGCAAAAATATTATGACAAAAGTTATGTTTTGAATAGTTCGTCAAAGGAAACTTTAAATAATTCACAGATTTTTTGTTGCCAAAATCAGGTTTTTACAGTATAATTATTTTACTATCTTATCGGAGGTAAGTGATATGAAAAAATCAATCAGAAAAATAACTGCTTTAATTCTTTCTGTTATTCTTTTTGCTTCTGCATTTTCAATGCCGACTTTTGCAACAGATGACGGAACCGGACAGAATAGAATTTATTCTGAAACGCCCGTACTTGACGGCAACGGAAAACTCACTGAGCCCGGATATTGCTTTACAAACCTTTACAAGTATGACCGTGATGCAATCACAGCGGGTGCAGGCAGAATAAAGGAATGGGATTTTTATCAGATTTCCAATGACGAGCTGACAGTTCAGGTTACGATTGCCGACATTTCTCTCGGTGGCGCCGTTACGGTTGGTTTCTTTGACAGAAAGACCGGTGAAAAGGGCAGTGCTATGGTGCTGAATCTTCTTACATTCGGAAAATTTAATGTCGGTCTTGAGGGTAAAAAAGGACTTACGGAAAATGACTGGGTTGACCATACATATAAGGTAAGCAAGCGTAATTTTGATTTTGAGCTTTCTGTATCAAAGGAATCAAGAACACTTAGCTTTACCGGCAAGAGCGGAAGGAAAAAGCTTGCTATGGATATAAAAATGGAAATGCTTCCCGAACACGAGAGCCATTTTATTGCACTTCCGTTCAAGGAATCAAAGCCGAAGCAATTCTATTACAATCAGAAAACAAACTGTATGGTTTCAACAGGTACTGTGACATACGGTGATAAGGTTTATGAGTTTAAGGGACGTGAGGACAATTCCTTTGCTGTTCTTGACTGGGGCAGAGGTGTATGGCCGTTCCACCAGGTATGGTGGTGGGGCAACGGAAGTACCGTGCTTGAAGACGGAAGAATTTTCGGTTTTGAGATAGGCTGGGGATTCGGAGATACATCAGCGGCATCGGAAAGCACGGCATTCCTTGACGGAAAGGCATATAAGCTCGGTTATCTGAAGCTTGAAAAAGAAAAGGAAATCGTTAAACCGCTTGATTTGAATTGGGCGAACAACGGCGTTGTCTGGAAGATTACAAGCGATGACGGCAGTTTTGAAATGACAATGAAGCCCGAATATGACAATTACACTATGATGAGAGTTATCTGTGTCGGCAATCTCTGTCATCAGGTATTCGGCAAATGGAGCGGTACCGTAAAGTGCGGCGGCGAAACCATTGAAATCAAAGATATGACAGCATTCCTTGAGCGTTCAGACAATATGTGGTAATAATGCAATGCTAAAGGGGCTGTCGCAAGTAGGAAAAATTTGCGGCAGCTCCGAGTTTTCTACAAAAAATGTAGAAAGAATCCGGTAAAACGAGAAAAAAGAATACACCAACACTAAAGGTCGAAAAAATCCGCCTTTTTGTTGGTGTGTTTTCGATTTTTAAAGTCATTATGCAGCCGAAAGGGAAAACAAAGATTGATTAAAACGAAACATATTGATTCGGCAAAGATTGTATGTTGTAATATTTATTTCCTGCCCGAAAAATCCGTTGCGTACATTTTCTTTGCCAAGAATTTTTGCAAACTTTAAAAGTAATGAGCCGCTACCGACAGCAGGATCATAAACTTTATTTACCTCTGTTTTTATATTTCCGTTATTATCAAGAAGAGATATTTTTGTCAACAATTCTGATACTTCTTGCGGAGTAAAAAATTCACCACCGCTTTTACCTGCATTAGAAGCATACATACCCATCAAATACTCATATGTATCTCCAAATGCATCAATGGAATTATCTTGATAATTTCCAAGATCCATATTGCCGATAACAGTAATTAATTTCTTTAATCTTTTGTTTCTCTTAATGACTGTTGGCCCAAGTTTATTGCTGTTTACATCTATATCATCAAACAAGCCTTTGAAATTTTCTTCACTTGGACTTCCGACCGCCGATGCTTCAATATTCTTAAAATTATTCTGTAAGATTTCATTTAAATTTTTATCTAAAGCAACAATTTCTACTTCTTTTCCATCTTTTTCCGCATTTTCTTTTGCATCTTTATCCGCTTTAATAATTTTGTTTAATAAATTATTAAATAATTCACTGGGAAGTATAAAAAAGCCTTTTTCCTGCACCATATCTTTTCTTATGTTTTCAGCAAGTTCATCGCTGATTTTAGCATAGTCAAAATCAGTATTTCCTGCATCCCATTCACCTTTATTGATGTAAGATGTAAGGTTTTCTGATATATATCTGTAAAACAACATACCCAAAACATATTGTTTAAAGTCCCAGCCATCAACACTGCCTCTGAGTTCATTGGCAAGAGCCCATATTGTACGGTAAAGTTCAGTCTT
>JAZLFH010000045.1:0-2894 GCA_045615705.1 Clostridia bacterium | reverse complement strand
AATATTTAAACTACCTCTCGATAATTTAGTTCTGTTTTGGGGCTAAAAACATAGCCATGTTTCTTCCTTCGAGTTTCGGTGCTTTTTCAACAGTGGAAATCTCAGAAAGTTCGCTTGCAAATCTGTCAAGTTTTTCTTGTCCGAGACTTGCATGGCTGATTTCTCTGCCACGGAATCTAACCGTAACCTTAACCTTGTTTCCGGCTTTTAAAAACTTTGTTGCACGGCTGAGCCATGTATTAAAGTCGTGTTCATCAATCGTAGGCGAAAATCGTACTTCTTTAATCTCAATAACCTTTTGGCTCTTGCGATTTTCCTTTTCTTTTTTCGCCATTTCAAAGCGGTATTTACCATAATCCATAATCTTGCACACCGGCGGTTTTGCTTGCGGTGCAATTTTGACAAGGTCAAGATTTTTCTTTGCAGCCATATCAAGTGCCTCTTTAGCACTAACGATACCGAGTTGTGAACCGTCTGAATCTATGAGGCGGACCTCTTTATCCGTAATATCCTCATTGATAAAAACTTCCTTGCTGATATAAAACACCTCCAAATAAATTAAAAATGCGATGAAGCAATTTCACCGCACAAAAAGTCCTGAAAACTTAAATATTAACCCATAAGCGTAAGCCATAAGGTGAGAAGCGGTTACTTCTGCTTTATTAACGAGTTGATTATACTCAAAGTTTTTTTAATTGTCAAGCACTTTTGCAAAAATCTTTTTATTTTTAACACCGACTATCTCCACATTTTTGATTTTTCCCGTCAAATTGGTATCGCTTTTTACAAAAACACGCATATAATTTTTCGTAAGTCCTTCAAAATATCCGTTTTTTTCTGCTTCAAAAAGGACGCTGTGTATCTTTCCCGTTTCGTTTTTTATTATATCGCTTGAAATTTTCTCCGCTTCAATTGATACCTCTTTTGCTCTTATATCTCTTATGTTTTTAGGAATTTGCTCTCTTTTTGATGCTATCGTTCCGCTTCTTTCGGAGTAAGGAAAAACATGGACTTTCAAAAACCTTGCTTTCTTGATAAACTCAACAGTTTCTCTGTGTTCATTTTCCGTTTCCTCCGCAAATCCCGTGATAACATCGGTGGTAATCATAGCATCGGGCATTTTTTCTCTTATCTTTGACAGAATTTTTAAATACTTTTCGGTGGTATAATGCCTGTTCATCTTTTTTAAGACCCCGTTTGAACCGCTTTGAAGTGATATGTGAAAATGTCGGCAAAGTTTATCAAGTTTTGAAATTCTGTCTATGAATTCATCGCTGAATGCTCTTGGGTCAATTGAACTGATTCTCACCCTTTTAACCTTTTCGATTTCACAAATTCCTTCAATCACATCAATCAGTCTTTTTTCATTTAAATCCAACCCGTATGATGAAACATCAACTCCCGTAAGAATTATCTCGGAATAATCATTTGAAAGTCTTCTTGCCTCATTTATAATATTTTCATATTTTCGGGAGCGAGATCTTCCCCTCGTATATGGTACAATGCAATAAGTACAAAAATTGTTGCACCCATCCTGAATTTTTATATACGCTCGGCATCTTTCACTGCTTTTTCCCGCATCAAGTTCTTCGTATGAAATGTCATTTTCAAGTTTTTTTGTAAGATTTCCTTTTTTGTGATTTTTAAGGTTTTCAACTATTTCTTTTCTTTTGTCAGTTCCCATTACAATATCTATGCCGGTTTCTTTTATGAGTTTTTCTCCCATACTTTGGGCATAGCAACCCATGGCAATAATTACTGCATCTCTGTTTCTGTTTCTTGCTCTTCGGAGAATTTGCCGGCTTTTTTTGTCGCCTACATGAGTTATCGAACAAGTGTTAACAACATATATATCGCAAATATCGTCAAAAGAACCTATAGAATATCCTGCTTCTGTAAACAAATTTTCAACGGCTTCTGTTTCGTACTGATTAACTTTACATCCTAATGTGTAAAACGATACCTTCATATCAAACCTCACCTATCAATATCACTTATAATATACTCTGATTTCAGCATAGTCAATAATTACTTGCATTTTTTTGCTCTATGTGTTACGATACATACAAAGAAAGGAAGTTATTTCATGAGTATTCCTAATATTCTTTCTCTGTTCAGGCTTATATTAATTCCGTTTGTTGCGTATTTATTTCATGTTGGAAACATAAAACTTGCCGGACTTCTGTTTGTTATTGCGTGTCTTACAGATATTTTGGACGGTTTTATAGCCCGCCGATTTAATATGATAACTAACTTAGGTAAAGTTTTAGACCCTCTTGCCGACAAACTTATGACCGCAACCGTTTTGATTTGTTTAGGCATTAAAGGAATGGTTGAGTTTTGGGTAATTGCAGTATTTTTTGTCAAAGATTTATTGATGATTGTGGGAGGGACACTTCTTTACAACAAAAAAATTATTGTTCCGTCCACTTGGTACGGAAAACTTGCTACAACAGTTATATGGTCGCTCGTCTTGATTCTTTTGTTTTTCTCTAATGCAATTTCCGATAGTTTAAAACTTTTCTTAGAGGGTTTTGCCGCAGCGGCTACAATATTTGCAATGCTCCTTTATTCGGTAGGCTTTTTCAAAAAACAGTTCCCAAAGTTTTACAATGTTATTATTCAATATTATCAAAAGTTTTTTAGAAAAAAATAAAAAAAGGCTGTTACAAAATGCACTATTTTGCTTCCGGCCCAAAAGTGGGTGTCGCATTCTGCGACACCCACTTTTCATTAAAATAATCCTGATATTTTTCCCGTATTGTCAACATCTATTTTTTCTGCCGCAGGCACTTTCGGCAGACCCGGCATTGTTAAAATATCCCCTGTCAATACTACTATAAATCCCGCTCCGGCTGAAACTTCTACATTTTTTACCGTTACCGTAAAGTTTT
>JAZLFH010000044.1:0-13695 GCA_045615705.1 Clostridia bacterium | reverse complement strand
TACGATCCGACTTCTTATAGCATTCTTAACGCTCTCTGCACTTACCATACCAAACTCGTCAACATCTAAGTATGTTACTTCAAATCCTTGTTTTTCTAAAAATTCACAAGTGTGAAGTATTGCGTGATGTTCGGTCTTGGTTGTTATAAGGTGCTTGCCTTTGTTTGCATTTTTAAGCATTACACCTTTAAGTGCCCAATTATCCGATTCGCTTCCGGATGCGGTAAAATATATCTCATCACTGTCAGCACCGATACATTTTGCCACTTTTTCACGGGCTTCATTTAATGCTTTTCTGGCGGCAATTCCGGTATCTGTATATGTTGAAGAAGCATTTCCGTATATTTCTGTATAATACGGGAGCATTTTTTTCACCACTTCATCTTTTACTCTTGTTGTCGCTGCATTATCAAAGTATATCATTTATCTCACCTCAAAATACACGAAGCATTATAATCCTTTTTTTTCTTTTTTTCAATAGATATTTACTTAAAACTTATAATAGTTTGCTCAACTACACCCATAATATGCAATCTGGTCTTAGTCGTATCAATAACAATCGGTTCGTATGTCTTGTTTGTTGAATTTGGCATCAAAGTTACCATTTCACCGCTTTGGAAATACCTTTTAACCGTTGCCTCATCATCTCCTACCAACGCTACCACTATGTCGCCGTTTTCAGCATAATTCTGTTTTTTGACTACAACTATGTCATTCTCACAAATTCGGCTTTGATTCATGCTGTCGCCTTTTACTTTAAGCCCGAAATACTCGTGTCCTCCGACCAATTCGCGAGGAAGAAATACATGACCTATAACATCTTCTACCGCCGCACACGGTATTCCGGCTCTGACCGTTCCAAGCACCATAATTTCAATAGGCTCTTGAACTTTCGGCTTATCACTTCTGCCTAAAAGATAGTCTACTGTTACATCAAAAAGACTTGCTATTCTCTCTGTGGTTTTTACATCAGGCATACTGTATTCTGTTTCATAGTTTGAAATAGTTGTTTTCCCTACTTCAAGCATTTTGGCTAAATCATCTTGACTTAACCCACAATTCTTTCTTAATGTTTTAAGTCTTTCTGTAAAAACGGACACTCAAATCACCCTTTCGTTATTATTCTAACTCTTTTTAATTCTTTTTGCAAGTATTTTTTGTCAAAAATAAATAATCCAAATATTTTGGACTTTTGCTATTGACATATCCAACTATCTTGGATATAATGTGTTTATAGGTTGGTTCAGATAAGGAGATTTTTTTAATGAGTATTTACAAGAACAATTTTCAAGCAACAACAGACAATTTTCTCGCATTTTTTATTGCGATAACCTCTCCCATTGAAGTTTCTGTCGAGGAATCGTTTCTTATACTAAACGGAACCATTGAGTATCCGCACGAAAGAGATATTTCTCCCGAACTTTTATATGAGATAGTTCAAAGAGTCTCCGAAAACACTCTTTCCTATTCCAGAATGGAGAGAAAATACCATGTAAATCGCATGAAGATTAAAAAAATTGCAGGTTTTATTCGTGAAATGCGTACCGAAGAAAGGAGCAGTCGGGAAAATGCCTACTATAAAAAAAGATGCGTTTGACAAATTTTTTGACGAACAGTTCGAACTAATAAAAAAAGGAAAACTTTCAACAAAAGAAATATTGGAAGTTGCACTTACCGTTCTTATTACAGAAAAATACCTTTTTGGCAAAGCAAAGAATGAAAAAATTGTTAAGAAAAATGAAAACAAAAAGGAAATTTCGGATAACGGCATCATAGTTTTACCCGATGTAATTGAAAATGCCGATTAAAAAGAATGTGGTATGGTCGCCTCAACCCCGTCAGGCAGAGTTTATGTCCCGTTTTGAAACGGAAGCACTGTACGGAGGTGCGGCAGGTGGCGGAAAAAGTGATGCACTTTTGGCGGAAGCAACTCGCCAAGTCGATAACCCAAATTACAGAGGTATAATTCTTCGTAAAACTTTTCCCGAGTGCAGTGAACTTATTGATCGAAGTTGCGATATGTACTTAGGTGCATATCCCAACGCAAAATTTAATGATAACAAGCACTGTTGGACATTTCCGAGCGGTGCAAAAATATATTTTGGTTCAATGCAACACAGAACAGATCGCACAAAGTATCAAGGGAAGCGTTTCGATTACATTGCCTTTGATGAACTTACTCACTTCACTTGGGACGAATACAGTTATATGTTTAGCCGTAATCGAAGTGGCGGCGAAGGGTTAAGATGTTATATCCGTTCTTCAACAAATCCCGGCGGAATAGGGCATGCTTGGGTTAAATCGCGTTTTATTTCCGGGAAAAAACCGTTTCAAACTTACTATGACGAAATTGATTTAGGCGGAAAAAAGTTTTTAAGAAGCAGAATTTTTATTCCTTCAACTATATATGACAATAAAATTCTGCTCAAAAACTCACCCGAGTACCTTGCTTCTCTTTCATCACTTCCTACCGCCGAAAAAAAGGCTCTGCTGTATGGAGATTGGAATTCTTTTTCCGGTCAAGTGTTTTCCGAATTTACCGATGACCCTTCACATTATAATGATATGCGTTACACACATGTAATTGAGCCATTTACAATACCTCGGCACTGGCGTAGGTGGCGAAGTTTCGACTTCGGATTTTCAAGACCTTTTTCAGTAGCATGGTGGGCGGAGGATAACGATGGTCGGCTCTACCGTTATCGTGAACTTTACGGTTCAAACGGAGAGCCTAATGTCGGCATAAAATGGACTCCGATTCAAATTGCAAAAAAAATTCGGGAAATAGAACACAAATATGAGCGAAATCAAAAAATTACAGGCATTGCAGACCCATCAATTTGGGATAACTCTCGTGGTGTGGGAGGTTCTGTTTTAGGGCAAATGGAAAGTGTCGGAGTATATTGGGAAAAAGCCGACAACACTCGCATAGCAGGAAAAATGCAACTTCATTACAGGCTTGCGTTTGACGAAAACGGGCAAAGTATGTTGTATGTTTTTCGCACCTGTAAAGACTTCATTCGTACCGTAAGTTCGCTTTGTTATGACCAATATGATGTTGAAGATGTTGACTCATCAAGCGAAGACCATATCTATGACGAAACAAGATATATGCTTATGGCTCGCCCCATAAGTGCAAGACAATGTATGGGACTGAAAGAAAGTGTTCCGTATGATTACATCAATATTTGAAAGGAATTAATATGAATATTAAAACAAAAAACAACAAAGAAATTTTAAACTATTTAAAAAGCAAATTAAATGTGTATATGACGGCAAAACAACCACTGGATTTAAGAGTTAAAGAGAATGCCAAGTGGTTTAAGGGAGAAAACTGGGATGTTATGAAAAAAGGCTCATCTTCGCCTATTCCGGAGCCAACCAGTTCTTACATTTTTAACGCTGTCGCCGCCAAACACGCAGATGCGATGGACAATTACCCTTCTCCAATAATTCTCCCGAGAGAACCGAAAGACTCCGACTGTGCCGATATGCTTACATCAATAATTCCGTATATTCTTGAAAAGAACAACTTCAAGCAAATATACTCGAAAAATTGGTGGTGCAAACTTAAAAACGGCGGCTGTGTATATGGCGTTTTTTACAACAACAAAAAAGAAGATATAGAAATTTCAAAGGTTGACTTATCAAGAATTTACTGGGCTCCCGGAATTGAAGACATTCAAAAATCGCCGTATCTGTTTATACTTTCTTATGAAGATAAAAGCCATGTAGAGTATCTTTATCCGCATTCAAAAGGAAAACTTTACAGCGAATTTTTCTCCGAAAGTTTATCAAGCGATGAAGACAAGTGCGTTGTTGTTGACTGTTATTTAAAAACACCTGCAAAAAACGGAAAAGATGCCGTTCATTTAATAAAATTTTCAGGCGACACAATACTTGACAGCACATTAAACAGAGAAACCACAAAAGACAAAGGATTGTATCTGCACGGAAAGTATCCTTTTGTAATCGACAATCTCTATCCTGATGATTTGTCGCCGGTAGGGTTCGGAATAATTGATATTGCAAAAAATCCGCAAGGATATATTGACAGGTTGGATAAAATAATATCCGAAAATGCACTCATATCGGGAAAAGTCAGATGGCTTATCAAAGATAGCGGCGGAATTAATGAGAACGAACTTTTAGACCTCTCTACGGATGTTGTTCATGTTGCGGGTTCTGTTAATGATGACAACATAAAAGAATTTCAGGCTCGTACCTTGGCTCCGTTTATATGTGAGCATAGGCAAAACAAAATTCAAGAACTGAAAGAAGTAATCGGAAACCGTGATACCAATAACGGCAGTGCGCAAAACGGTATAACCGCATACGGTGCTATTGTTGCACTTCAAGAAGCCGGAAACAAGCTCGTTCGTGATATGATTTTTGACAGTTATACAGCATACGGTGAAATAATTCGTCAAATAATTGACCTTATAATACAATTCTACGACAAAAAGCAGTTTTACAGAATAACAGGTAAAAGCGGCACATCAAAATTCTTGGAATTTGATAATTCCGTTTTCAATGCCGGAAGTATTTTTGATATTTCGGTTCGTGCAGAAGTAAATAGTCCTCTTTCAAGAGAAAGTTTAAATTCACTTGCTCTCACTTTCTTTGAAAAAGGATTTTTTAAGCCCGAAAACAAAGACTCTGCACTTACTTGTCTTGAACTAATGAGTTTTGACGGAAAAGAAAAAATAATAAATATTCTTTCTTCTAACTCATAATTGACTCTATTTCCTCCTTGCTGATGCTTGGTTGAAGTGCCGTATTTATGGCATCGGCGACAACTTTTGACACTCTCTGTGCGAGAGTGTCAATTTCTTTTGGCGTAACAATCATACTTTCCGTTTCGCTACTTTTTATAGTATCGCTTAATTCTTGATACTTTTCTTTTTCATCTATATTCTTTATGGTTTCTTCCACCACATCCATTGCAAGTGTTCTTGCATCTACCACCATGGGAACGCCTATTGCTATTACCGGAATCCCGAGTGTGTTTTTACTGATTTCTTTTCGGTTATTCCCAACACCGCTTCCCGGACTTATTCCCGTATCTGCAATCTGAATGGCTGACCCAAGCCTTTTTAAACTTCTTGATGCTAAAGCATCAATTACTATTACTGCGTCAGGGCGAACTCTTTCTGCTATTCCCTTAATTATTTCTGCGGTTTCAATTCCGGTAAGTCCCAAAACGCCCGGTGCGACCGCACTCACCGGACGAAGGTCATTTTGTATATCCTTGGGCATAAATTCTTTTATATGTCTTGTTACAAGAACCGATGAAACCGTTTTAGGTCCGATAGAATCCGGTGTTATAAACCTGTTTCCAAGTCCCGCAACAAGTACATGACTTTCGGGATAAACCGAGAGCATACTTTTTATTTCGGTTGAAATTACGCTTGAAATTTCATCAAATTTTTCTGTTTCGTTATTAACAAATGCTTCCGTTTCAATCGTAACATAGTTCCCGATAGGTTTATTTAATGCTTTTTCACCGTCTTCGTTTAGAATTTTAACTCGATCGGTTTTTATTCCGTCTTTTTCGCTGAAAGAATGAATTACCCCTTCGCACTCTTCTTCAAGCATTTCATGTGCTTCTAACGCAAGGTCTGTTCTTACACTTTTCATATAAATTTCTCCAATAAAAAAACTTCGCTTTTATTTTCTAAAAGCGAAGCAGTTTTTATTCATATTTTATGGTCAATAATTGCATTTTTCTTGCATTTTACTTTTATTTTTGTTATAATAAGTTAAAATTTTGTGAAAAGGAGTCTTATAAATATGAATTTAAAATTTTTGGCATTCATTCTTTACTTTGTTGCGATGCTTGCAATCGGGCTGTACTTTTTCATTGTTGCAAAATCGAAAAGCGAAAAAGATTACTTCCTCGGCGGTCGCAGTATGGGTCCGTGGGTTACCGCAATGAGTGCGCAAGCATCTGATATGAGCGGATGGCTTTTGATGGGATTTCCGGGAAGTATCCTCGCTTTTGGTTTCGGAAAAATGTGGATTGGTGTAGGTCTTGCGATAGGAACTGCACTTAATTGGATTATCGTTGCAAAAAGACTTCGTAAGTTTTCTAAGTCTTCAAATGATTCCATCACACTTCCTCAATACCTTTCAAACCGTTTTTGTACAAAAAACCCTACCCTTCAAATAATCTGTGCAGTAGTTTTTCTTTTGAGTTTTACGGTTTATGTTGCATCTGCATTTTTATCGGGTGCTAAGGTGTTTACAAGTGTAATGCCTTCTCTCAGCGAACAAACTGCCCTTATCATATTTGCTTTAATAATTATAGTATATACCTTCTTGGGCGGATTTAAAGCAGTGTGTTGGACAGACTTTTTCCAAGGTCTTTTGATGCTCATTGCTCTTTTATCGGTTCCGATTATAATTGTACTTACAAAAACTTGTGATTTTGCTTCGTTTGCACATGAAGTCGTAAGCGGAAACAATACATACGCTCCGTTTAATCCAAATCCGTTCTCCGCAAGTTGGCAAGACATTATTTCAGGTCTTGGTTGGGGACTCGGTTACTTTGGTATGCCTCATATCTTGGTAAGATTTATGGCGATTAAAAAGCCTTCAATGGTTAAAAAGGCTACAACAGTTTCTATTGTGTGGGTTCTTCTTTCTTTGGGTGCTGCTACTTTGATTGCATTTTTTGGTCGTGCACTCTTAACAACAGGTATTGTTATTGAATCTCAGGAACTTGTATTTATAAAAATTGTTGATGCAATCTTCCCGCCGTTTATTGCAGGGATTTTGCTCTCTGCAATTGTTGCTGCGGCTATGAGCACCGCTGATTCACAACTTTTAGTCGCTTCTTCTTCATTCACAAGCGATATTTACAAGCGTGTAATCAGGAAAAAAGCTTCTGAAAAGGAAACTATGCTTATAGGCAGATTCGTTGTTTTGGCAATTTCGATTATTGCATATTTCATAGTTGCAAGTGGAAAATGCGGTACTATTATGGACTTGGTTGAAAATGCATGGGGAATTTTTGGTGCATCATTCGGTCCTGTTATCATACTTTCCCTTTTCTGGAAGCGTTTCACATACAAAGGTGCAGTAGCGGGAATTCTTTCGGGTTCTGTTGTTGATATCTTATGGCTTGTATTTCTCTCAAAGACAGGCGTTTACGAAATTATCCCCGGTTTCTTGTGTGGACTTATCTTCTCAATAATTGTTTCACTTCTTGATAAAGAACCTTCAAGTGATGTTATTGCAGTTTATGAAAATGCCATAAAAATGTCTGACGATGAAGAAGATTAATAATATATGTCATAAAAAGGAATCTGCTTTTGCAGATTCCTTTTTATTTACTTTGCGAATTGTGTAAAGTCTATTATTATGTATTGACAAAATGAGTCTTTTTTTGTATATTATAACCATTGGTTTATAAAGTTTTTCAACATAATGCGATTATTTAAAAAAATGCTGAAAGGATACAAAAATTTATGATTAGTAAATTAGATTGTCTGTGCACTGTTCCATATAGAAAAAAAGAAGATATTTTCTTAAATATTAAACATAATTTTTTCTTTGTAGTTTCTGCAGTTGCATATTTTTGTTTGCATTTTGGAAACCCAAAAACATGGATTGTTGGATTTGTGATTGCTGTTTCTTTGTGGAGTATTATTGCATCACAGATAAAATCTGTATTTGAGTATTCAAAACAATCAAACACATTCATAAAATTGATATCGGTAATATCCTCCTTGGGAACATGCTGGTTTTCGGTTATCCGATTCCTTGAACGACTGCAAAAACATTTTCCGCATTTTTCTCAGTATGAAATTATATTTAAAAGCATTGGGTTCTTGGGTGCTTGTGCAGCTATGTATTTTGTTTACATTTGTACCCTGTTGATTTTTAATTTTTTGAATATAAAAATAGCCCAATTAACTAAAGACTTAAAGAATTACGAAATAGTAGTTTACGCCTTTTTAATAGCAATCTTCATAGCATTATCTTCATTTGCATTTTCGCAGTCTCAGGCTTTTTGGGGAACTGATTATTCTTACGATATCATATATACCAGTGATTCTCCTTCATTGATAAAAGAAAATGTTTTTTTAAATCTCTTGCATGCAGAAAACGATTTGCGACAGCCACTATTCTCGTTGTTTTCATTTCCGTTTATGGGTATTCCTTTCCTCTTGGGACGGATTATTAATGCATCATCATCTGTACAAGCAATACTCTACAATATTATGCAAGTTATTTTGATGTGGGCATCAATTTTTATCATATCAAAAATGATGAATTTAACACCGTTAAAGCGAATTTGTTTTATTACAACAGCTTTTTCAACATATACTTTTTTGCTGTTTTCGCTAATGATGGAGCAATATATCATTGCTTTCTTTTGGTTATCACTTGCTATGTATTCTGTTTCGACAATAGGAAAAACCGGGAATTTTATTTTTTGCGGAGCTACCGGAACATTGCTGTCAAGTGCCATCGTTTTGCCGTTTGTTTCTTTACATTACAAACAAAAGAAATTTAAATTATGGATTTATGATATGGTGAAAGCATGTTTGTCGTTTATAGCATTAATGCTTGCTTTTTGCAGATTTGATATTATCTATAATCTTATATCAAAAATCCGTCAGTTAATCGGTTACACAGGAAAAGCCGTTCCTCTTTCAAGTAAATTATACCAATTTACTGCATTTGTCAGATACTGTTTTGTTGCCCCTGATACAAGTGTTAACAATCAAATATATCCTTCTTGGCAACTTATTATGCCAAACAAAATAAATCTATTTGGTGTAATAATTTTATTAGCAATTTTAGTTAGTGTAATTATAAACAGAAACAAAAAAAGCAGTTTAATTGCCGGTGCATGGAGCCTATATTCGATAATACTATTGTTTATTGTTGGTTGGGGTACTCAAGAAAACGGTTTAATACTATATGCATTGTATTTTGGATGGGCATTTATGACATTACTGTTTCAGCTCATAGAAAAACTTGAAGATAAATTAAAAATCCGTTTTTTAATTCCGGCTTTTACGGTCATTGCAGTTGCCTTACTTTTGTCAATAAACATTCCCGCAATAAACAAACTGATTCATTTTGCAATAACATATTATCCGGTTTGAGGTGATAGATTATGAACAAATATCTTAGATTACTGAGAGTGCATCATTACATAAAGAATTTTCTTGTTTTTGCTGCATTGGCATTTAGCGGTCAAATGTTCAATTTAGATAGGCTAAAAGCCGTCAGTATTGCTTTTCTCGTATTTTGTGCCGTATCTTCATCGATTTATATAATAAACGATATTCGTGATATAGAAAAAGACAGACTTCATCCTACAAAGTGCAACCGTCCGCTTGCAAAGGGCGAAATATCAATAAAAACGGCATGGTTTTTACTTGCAATTCTAATTTTATTTGCAAGTATATGCAGTCTTTTATTGCATAGCATTTCTGCGTCTTTGCTTATTATTATCTATTTTGCACTTAATTTGGCATACAGTTTCAAATTGAAGAATTATCCTATTATTGATATTGCAATTTTAGTATCGGGCTTTCTGATTCGCATTTATTACGGGGCTATCGTTACAGGAATAAGTGTTTCAAATTGGCTCTACTTAACCGTCTTGGCACTTTCGTTCTTTTTTGCTATGGGCAAAAGGCGAAACGAGTTGAAGACAGTCGGATGTGAAACACGCACTGTATTAAAAGGCTATCCCATCGGTTTTTTAGACAAGGGAATGACTATGTGCCTTACTCTTACAAATGTTTTTTACGCTCTTTGGACGGCAGAAAAAACAACGACGGAATCTTATAATAAATTCTTGATTTTTACCGTTCCGATAGTTTTGCTTATTACCTTAAAATACAGTATTAATATTGAAGGTGATTCGGACGGCGACCCTGTAGAAGTGCTGTTACATGATAAAATGCTTCTTATTTTGTGCATGGTTTATGTGCTTTCAATGTTTGGTATCATTTATTTATTAAAATAAATTTAATACTGAAAATGGTTGATTTGTCAGTTGAAAAAGGAGGTGTCGCAAAATGCGACACCTCCTTTGGGCTTTTTTTTTAAACTTTTTATGCTATGAAAAACCTTGCCCCGTTTTTCGTTTTCTCTGTATAAAAAAGAATTCATGTAATTTTTTCATTGCCTTTTTTTAAAAATTCGCACATTTCTTTTTCTAAAAGGCGAAAAACATTCGCTACCAAATATCCGTCTGCTATTGCGTGATTAAGCCTAACGCTTATTGGCATCACAAGTCTTTCGTTCTCCATTCTGTATTTTCCCCAATTAATAATTGGCGGAAAATGAAGATAACCATCGGGAAGTTCAATGTTGAGCGAATCATACGAAAGCCAAGAAATGTAAGATGCATCAAACCAATTCGGATGATTTTCAGAATCAAGTCCGTATTCTCTTGTTGTTTTTGCATATTCTAAATCATTTAACGCTGAATCATAAAACTTTTTATAATCTTCGTCATACAAAGTATATACGGGAGTGCAGGTTTCAGTATCTTCATGAAAGACATACTGAATCGGATTTATGGTATCATAGCAAATTAACTCTTCGCTCTTCCAAAGATATGCCATCTTATAATCATCTCTTGAATTTAGCACTTTTGATAAAAGGTACAAGAAATTAATGTAAAACTTTGTGTTTGACTTAGTTGAATATTCAACTAAATCGGTTACATCCAATCTGGCTGTCATAGAAGTTGAGCATTTGCAATCCTTGGTGAAATGTTTAAACACTCCGTTTCTGTAATACTTATCTTTATCTATTATTTTGTAGTTCATTCAAATTTCTCCTCTGTTTATCTACAAGCCGAAATTTGTTAGTCTGATAAGTCTATCCAAAAAATCACTTTTGTAATCCCTTGTTTTTTTCTTTGTCCGCTTTCTATCGCTCGCATCATTTTAATTATCCTTTGCAAGCACTAATTATAATTTCAGTGGCTTTGATAAGTAATTCGTCCGGTGTGTTAAGCGGAGGCAGTAAGCGAACCTTATCCTTTGCAGTCAGGCATAAAACACCCATTTCCATACACGCCTTTACGACATCTGTCGCAGGCCGTTTCGTTTTCAGTCCTATCATCAATCCTTTGCCGGATATTTCCTCGATTTCAGGAGTTTTTGAGAAAATACTTCGGAGAAGGTCGCCTTTGCGTTCAACATCTTCCAAAAAACTATCTGTCAGTTTTTCTAAAACATAGTAAGCCGCAGCACAACTTACGGGGTTGCCGCCGAATGTTGATCCGTGATCTCCGTAAGAAAAGACATTTTCTGTTTTTTCTGAAAGTAATGTTGCACCAATCGGAAGACCGCCGCCAAGTCCTTTTGCGGTAGAAACAACATCAGGCATTATGCCGTAATTCATATAAGAATACAGTTTGCCGGTCCTTCCGTTTCCGGTTTGGACTTCGTCAATCATCAACAGAATATTGTTTTCCTCCGTGAATTTGCGGAGAAATTTTAAATACTCTTTTGAAAGTGAAACTACGCCACCTTCACCCTGAATGCACTCCACTAATACAGCGGCTATTTTTATGTTTTTATTCAGTTCTGCAAGTTCCTCCGGCTTTTCGGCTGTAACCGAAACGAAGCCTTCGGTCAATGGTTGGTAAAGTTCATGATAATGGTCTTGACCGGTAGCTGAAAGTGTGGTTAATGTTCTGCCGTGAAAACTGTTTTTAACGGTAACAATGGTATAACAATCAGTTCCCTTTTTTTCTGCCGCATACTTTCGTGCAACTTTAATAGCACACTCGTTGGCTTCCGCACCGGAATTTGAAAAAAAGACTTTACTCATACCGGTTTTTGTACAGAGCATTTCGGATAATTTAACGCACGGTTCGGTATAATAAAGGTTTGATGTATGCTGGATTTTGTTAAGCTGATTTATAACGGCATCTTTCCAGCCATCGTCATTTGCACCAAAAATATTGACACCT
Organism: Clostridia bacterium; assembly: GCA_045615705.1. Classification (GTDB taxonomy): domain Bacteria; phylum Bacillota; class Clostridia; order UMGS1883; family UMGS1883; genus JAZLFH01. Next base: position 1,736 of record JAZLFH010000044.1, on the reverse strand, counting down.
ATTCCGCTTCCCATATCAATATACTCTTTGCCGTTCACATCGGTATAGATTGAACCTTTTCCCGAAACAATTTCTACCGGAAAACGATTATAAGTTGAAGCAATATATTTTGAATCCATTTCCGAAATACGCATAATTATGCCTCCTTAAATAATGTTCCGGCACCCTCATCTGTAAGCAATTCCATCAAAATGGAGTGCGGAACTCTTCCGTCTAAAATAACGACATTTTGAACACCTTTGTGAATGGCTTCTACACAGCATTCGACTTTCGGTATCATTCCGCTTGTAATAATATTTTCATCCTGAAGTTTTTTGGCTTCTTCAATGGTGATTTCATGAATCAATGTTGACGGATCATTCCTGTCTTTTAATATTCCGTCAATATCGGTCATCATGATTAGGCGTTCTGCATTCAAAGCACCCGCAATATGAGCCGCCGCCGTATCTCCGTTGATATTGTATGAGTTGCCGGATGTATCGCAACCAATAGTGGAAATTACGGGAATATAACCTTTTTCGAGAATATCGTCAACGATTTGGGTGTTAACATTTGTTATTTCGCCAACAAATCCCAATTTTTCGTTTTTTATCTTTGATTCAATCATTCTGCCGTCAACACCGGATAGTCCGATGGCTTTTCCGCCCTTCATTTCCAAAAGATTGACAAGGCCCTTGTTTACCTTACCGGCAAGCACCATTTGGACGATGTCCATAGTTTCTGCATCCGTAACACGAAGTCCGTCTTCAAATACTGCTTCTTTGCCGATTTTTTTCAGCATTTCATTTATTTCAGGACCGCCGCCATGCACTAAAACCACCTTAATACCGATAAGCGACAACAACACGATATCTTCCATAACCTGCTGTTTTAAGGATTCGTTTATCATAGCATTTCCGCCGTATTTTATTACAACTGTTTTACCGGCATATCTTTTTATATAAGGTAACGCCTGCGTCAATACTTCAGCCCTTTGGTTATTTGAAAAAATCATTTCATTTCCTCCTTATCAAGTGCGGTAATCTCCGTTAATCTTTACATAATCATAGGTGAGGTCGCAACCCCATGCGGTTGAATCGTACTCACCGTCATTCAAATCCACCAAAATATTGATTTCTTTTTCAGAAAGCACTTTCTTTGCGGTATCTTCCGAAAAATCAATTCCCATTCCATTTTGACAAACACAAACATTTCCGGCGGTGCTTTCAAATGAAACACCGATTTTGTTTACATCAACATCCGCACCGCTGTAACCGATTGCACAAAGGACACGCCCCCAATTTGCATCAGCCCCAAACATGGCGGCTTTCAAAAGATTGGAGCAAACAACACTTTTGGCAACTGTTTTTGCATCTTCCATTGTCTTCGCTCCCGTAACTTTGCATTCAAGGAGTTTTGTGGCACCCTCACCATCGGCAACTATCATGCGACAAAGATGAATATTTACCGTATTCAACACCTTCATAAATTCGGCAAAATCTTCATTTTCTTCCGTAATCTCTTCATTTCCCGCCATTCCGTTGCAAAGGACGGTAACCATATCGTTTGTTGAAGTGTCACCGTCAATACTAAGCATATTGAAAGTGTTTTTTATATCATTCGACAAAGCCTTTTGCAACAGTTCGGGAGAAATAGCCACATCACTTGTAATAAACACAAGCATCGTTGCCATATTCGGATGAATCATTCCGCTCCCCTTTGCGATACCACCGATATGGCAGGTTTTACCGCCTATT
>JAZLFH010000043.1:0-19594 GCA_045615705.1 Clostridia bacterium | reverse complement strand
ATATATCCGGATTATCAATAAGAAATTGCTTTGAGTTATCCCTGCCCTGACCGAGTTTCATATCATTGTAAGCGAACCAAGCACCGCTTTTGTCAATAATCCCCAAGTTAGTGCCGACATCTAAGATGTTACTTTCTTTTGATATTCCTTTTCCGTACATCATATCAAATTCCGCTTCTTTAAACGGCGGAGCCATTTTATTTTTTACTACCTTGACTCTTGTACGGCTTCCGATAAACTCTCCGCCGTTTTTAAGTGTTTCAATCTTTCTTACATCCATACGGACAGAGGAATAGAATTTGAGGGCAATACCGCCTGTTGTTGTTTCGGGGTTGCCGTACATAACTCCGATTTTAAGACGAAGTTGATTTATAAATATGCAAACAACATTTGATTTTGAAACAACACTTGCAAGTTTTCTGAGGGCACGGCTCATAAGACGAGCCTGAACGCCGACAAAACTGTCGCCCATCTCACCTTCAATTTCAGCCTTTGGAACGAGTGCCGCAACGGAGTCGATAACTATGACATCAAGAGCACCGCTTCTGACTAAGGCTTCTGTTATTTCAAGAGCATCTTCGCCGCTGTCCGGCTGAGAAACCAACAGTGAATCAACATCAACGCCTAAATTCTTGGCATAAACAGGGTCAAGTGCGTGTTCCGCATCAATGAAGGCAGCTTCTCCGCCACGCTTTTGTGCCTCAGCAATGATGTGGAGAGCAATTGTTGTTTTACCGGAAGATTCCGGTCCGAATATTTCTATAATTCTGCCCTTGGGTACACCGCCGATTCCGAGTGCAACATCAAGTGCCAATGAACCTGTGGGAATAGAGTCAACATTCAGATGAGTGTTCTCACCGAGTTTCATTACCGCACCTTTACCGAACTGCTTTTCGATTTGTCCCATTGCTACCGCAAGAGCTTCTTTTTTTTCATTTGTCATTATGTTTACCTCCGTTTTTTAGAAGATTTTTCATGCCATACCGAACATTTGTTCTCATTGTAAATCATAAAATTGAAATTGTCAATACCTTTTTGAAAAAATTTTTTAAAATAAAAACACAGTGTAAAATATTCCGCATTATGCATATTTCTTGCGGATAAAAAAATAAAAGCGGAGGACATTTGTCCTCCGCTTGCCACCTGAAATATCCTATGAGCAAGGAGATTATCTGTGGTTATTGAAGCAATCGCTGCAATAGATGGGCTTATCGTCCTTAGGAATGAAGGGAACCTTTGCTTCCTTACCGCAATCGGCACAAACGCCGATAAACTCTTCTCTGTTTTCTCTGAGAGCCTTTTTCTTTGCGATTCTGCATTCCTTACATCTTTGGGGTTCGTTCTGGAAGCCCTTTTCTGCATAGAATTCCTGTTCACCTGCGGTGAATACGAATTCCTGTCCGCAATCTTTGCAGACTAAAGTCTTGTCTTCGTACATGTGTTTTTCTCCTTACTTAGAATAAAAAATTTAAATTAACTCATAGCGGCGTTTTGCCGATTTGAGCATATAGCAAAATTGGAGCGGGTAACGGGAATCGAACCCGCACAGCCGGCTTGGGAAGCCGGAACTCTGCCACTAAGCTATACCCGCAATATTACTTGATCCCGGATAGCTTGTGTTTAATTCGTTGCAGTGCGTTATCAATGGATTTAGGCTCACGCTCCAAAACGGAAGCGATTTGTTGATAACCCAATCCGTCAAGGTACAACGAAATAACCTTGCGTTCAAACTTGCTGAGCAGTTTGTCCATCTTTTTTAAGACATCGTCAAAAACTTCTTTCCCGATAACGATATTTTCGGGATTTCCGTCAGATGACGAACCTAAAAGATCCAAAAGGGACAAGTCATTGTTATCAAAAAGCGGATTGCTGATTGAAACATAGGAGTTAAGAGGGGAGTGCTTTTTTCTGGAAGCAGTTTTTACTGCCGTAAGGACTTGCCGTTTAATGCATAAAAGTGCAAACTGCTTAAATTGACAGTCCTTATCGGGCGAAAAATCGTTTATCGCCTTAAAAAGACCTATCATACCCTCTTGCATCAGGTCTTCGTCATCACCGCCGAGCAAAAAATACGGGCGGATAGTTTTTTTTATCAAAGAACTGAACCTGTGGAAAAGTGCGTCAAAAGCACCTTTTTCTCCAACAGACGACAATTTAACAAGTTCCTCATCGGATAAAGTGTCGAATTTCGCAGAAAAATCGCTCATGGACGGTACTCCTTTGCGTTTGAATTATACAGCCACACTCTGCCCCTTGTCAAGAAAATTTTTTGATATTTTATGCCTTATTTTGTATCTCTTCAAGAAGTTTTTCGGAAAAATCAGTTACTTTACTTGAACCTAAGTCTCCGTCTTTTCTTGAACGGACCGAAATTGTAGAAGTTTCTGCTTCTTTATCGCCTACAACAAGCATATATGGTATCTTTTCAAGTTGAGCCTGACGGATTTTGTAGCCGATTTTTTCGCTACGCTCGTCAATTTCAACCTTTATACCTTTATCGAATAACTCATCTCTGACTTTTTGAGCATAGTCAAAGTGCTTTTCACTGATTGGCAAAACCTTAACCTGAACAGGAGCAAGCCAAGTGGGGAATGCACCTGCATAATGCTCGATCAATATACCGATAAAGCGTTCGATACTGCCGAATACAACACGGTGAATCATAATCGGGCGATGCTTTTCACCATCACTTCCGGTATATTCAAGTTCAAATCTTTCGGGTAACTGGAAGTCAAGTTGAATTGTACCGCACTGCCAAGTTCTTCCGAGGCAATCTTCCAGGTGGAAGTCAAGTTTCGGGCCGTAAAATGCTCCATCGCCTTCGTTTACCTTGAAATCATATCCCATTTCAGTAATTGCAACACGAAGTGCTTCTGTTGCTACTTCCCAGTCCTCATCACTTCCCATACTGTCCTCGGGACGAGTGGAGAGTTCTATATAATACTTAAATCCGAAAAGTGAGTAAACCTTGTCAATAAGTCTTACGACTCCCTTTATTTCGTCTTTAATCTGCTCTTTGGTCATAAAAATGTGAGCATCATCCTGAGTAAAGTTTCGAACTCTCATAAGACCGTGAAGGGCACCCGAAAGTTCATGACGATGAACAAGACCGAGTTCACCCATACGAATGGGAAGATCACGGTAAGAGTGCATCTTTGTCTTGTAAACCAAAAGACCGCCGGGGCAGTTCATTGGCTTGATGGCAAAATCTTCTTCGTCAATAACTGTTGTGTACATATTGTTTTTGTAGTGATACCAATGTCCGCTACGCTCCCAAAGTTGGCGGTTAAGCATAATGGGAGTTGAAATCTCAACATAACCTGCTTCACGATGAATTTCTCGCCAGTAGTTTATAAGAGTGTTTCGAAGTTCCATTCCCTTAGGAAGGAAAAACGGAAATCCGGGACCTTCGTCCAAAACGGTAAAGAGTTCAAGTTCTTTTCCGAGTTTTCTGTGGTCCCTCTTTTTGGCTTCTTCAATTGCTTTTAGATATGCTTCAAGTTCGGAAGCCTTCGTAAAACAAGTGCCGTAAATTCTTTGAAGCATCTTGTTTTTTTCGTTGCCACGCCAATAAGCACCCGCAACAGATGTGAGTTTAATTGCTTTAATCGAACCGGTAGAAGGAATATGCGGACCTGCACAAAGGTCGGTAAAGTCCCCTTGACGGTAAAAAGAAATGACAGCATCTTTGTCAAGGTCTTTTATAAGTTCAACCTTGTAAGGTTCTTCTCTTTTCTCCATGAAATCTATTGCTTCGCTTCTTTGAAGTTCAAATCGTTCAAGCGGAATATTTTCTTTTACGATTTTTTTCATTTCCGCTTCGATTTTTTCAAGATGTTCCGGAGTAAGTTGAATGTCAAGGTCAATATCGTAATAAAAGCCTTCCGCTATTGCGGGACCGATGGCAAGTTTTGCATTTGGGTAAAGCCTTTTAACGGCTTGTGCCAAAACATGAGAACAGGTGTGGCGAAAAGCCTTTTTGCCCTCTTCCGTATCAAATCCGCAGAAATTAACCGTGCAATCTTGTGTCGGAACAAATGATAAATCCTTTATCTCACCGTCAACGGTTGCACAGAGCGAGTTTCTTAAAAGACCTTCACTTACAGAGCGGGCAATGTCTTTAAGTGAAGTGTTATTGTCAAACTGTTTAGTTTCGTTTTTAAGAGTAATATTAAGCATAGGGTATAAACATCTCCTTATCTGTGTATTTTATGCTCTATCAAAGACCTTGTCAAGAAATATTTCCTATGATATTGAAAAAAAACTGTACAAAAAGGAAAATTTAGGTTATAATATAAAATACCTAAAATGTAAAAGTATGTGTGGAAGGAAGTTTCGACATGAAAAAAATGCAGTATTATCCCGTGAGATATGTAAAAAACATACGAGAACTTGTAAAGTCAAGTTTGGATTCAAATCCAAACGCACCTGCATTTTGGGTGAAAAAAGACAAAGTTTACAAACCCATAACATACAAAGAATTTTATGATGATTTTAACAATTTGGGCTCGGCACTTTTACGAGATGGACTTTTGGGCAAAAAGTTTGTTATAATCGGCGAAAACAGGTACGAGTGGGCAGTTTCTTATGTGGCGGTTGTCTGCGGACTGGGAATATGCGTTCCGTTTGACAAAGAACTTCCGGATGAAGAAATGCAGATGCTTTTAGAAGAGGGGGATGCCGATGTAATCATCTACTCACCCAAAGTAAAGGAAAAAGTTGAGCGTGTAATTAAAGATTTTGACAAAGATATTCGTCTTTTTGATATGGATGAAGATATTCCCATGCTTATTGAAGAGGGTAAGAATTTCGGAACGAAGGAGTATCGTGAACTTCCCATTGACGAAAAGAAAATGAGTGTGCTTCTCTTCACATCGGGGACTACCGGTATTGCAAAGGGCGTCATGCTTTCGCATGAAAATATCTGCGAAAATATTATAAATATGTGTAAAATGTGCATTATTTACCCGGAGGATATTTTCTTGTCGGTTTTGCCGCTTCATCACACATACGAATGTACTTGCGGATTTTTGTGTGTTCTTTATTGCAAGGCCTCCATTGCATATTGCGAGGGCATAAGACATATTCCGAAAAATATAATTGAATCAAAAGCAACCATTATGCTCGCAGTACCTCTTATTTTAGAGTCGATATACAACAGAATTTGGAAAACGGCAAAGAAAAACGGGAAAGAAAAAGCACTTAAAAATGCAATCAAGCTCAATAACATAAGCAAAAAAATGGGCATTGATATGTCAAAAAAACTTTTTGCGGAAATACACAAGAGCCTTGGTAAAATCAGAATTTTCATAACGGGTGCGGCACCCATTGACCCGGAGGTTGTGAAAGGATTTAACGATTTCAACATACTGATTTTGCAGGGATACGGACTTACAGAGTGTTCGCCCATTGCGGCACTTAACCATGAACACAATTCAAACCCGTATTCTGCAGGGCTTACGCTTTCGGGAAGTGAGATAAAAATTGATTCCCCCGATGAAAACGGAAACGGTGAAATTTTAATCAAAGGCAAAAATGTTATGCTCGGTTACTACAATAACCCGGAGGCAACGAAGGAAGCACTTAGGGACGGTTGGTTTCACAGCGGAGATATAGGGCATTTTGACGAAGATGGATTTTTGATAATTACGGGCAGAAAAAAGAATGTTATTTTAACAAAGAACGGAAAAAATGTTTATCCCGAAGAACTTGAAACATATCTAAGCAGAAGTCCGTATATATCGCAGTGTTTGGTATATCAAAAAAGCACAGATGACGATACTTTTATTGCCACGCAACTTATTCTTGACGAAGAAGCAATGAGAAGTCATTTTGGCGGAGAATATTCCGAGAGCGAAGCAAATGAACTTATAAAAAGTGAGATTGATTCCATAAACGACAAGGTACAGCCGTTTAAGAGGATAGAAGAATTTAAAATTCGCACGGAGCCGTTTAAAATGACGACAACAAACAAGATAAAAAGACACTTGGAGAATACGAATGAATAAATACAAATTTGTTTTTAATATGGTCATAAGCGTTGTGTTTTCGCTTATTCCGCTTTGGCTTGGTTACGATTTAATAGGAGTGGTACTTTGTGCTACTACAATTTCGGCATACATTGCGGCAAACGGGATTGTATTCGGGATTGCATCTGCACTTTTGGCGGCACTTGCTACGATGTTTGTAGCAGGAGGAATTAAAGGTGCGTTTTACGGGCTTATTGTAGCGATTTCGGCACTTTGTACAGGACTTTCAATTAAGAATAAACGACCGTTTTCACACATTATGGGTATGACGCTTTTGGGGTATTTGGTTCCTACAATGCTGTATTTTTCATATTTGGCAAATGACATGGGAGTCAAAATTATTGAACTTTTGGTAGATATTCCGATGAAAGAGAGCGGCGTGCTTTTAAAAAGTGCTTTTGCTCAAACATATCCCGAACTTGATACGGCAATAGTAGAAGGGATTATAGAAAAAACGGTTACTACATCGAAGATGATTCTTCCGTCCGTACTCATACTTTCGGCAATCTTTGTTTCGTATATTATGGTTTGGTTTACTCTTTTGAAATTCAGAAAATCCGAACTTAAAAATTCGCATTCTTTTAGAAATATAAAGGTCAGCGGAGCGGGAGTTTTGGTTACGATAGTAACTTTTGTGATGCTTTTTGCGGTAAAGGAGGAAAGCATCAAAATCCTGGTTTTAAATCTTCTGATTATTGAGGCATTTTTCTATTTTGCAGGTGCAATTTCACTTATTGATTTCTATTTTTCAAAAAGCAGAATAAATACATTTTTCAGGGTTGCGTTGTATTGTATCGTACTGTTTTTCCTGATGACAACAGGGACGGTTTTGCCTGTTTCACCGATTTTTTTACTTCCGGTAACAGGATTTGTTGATTCAGTAGTTGACTTTCGGAAAAGGAGCATAAGAAAGAATGAAGAAAAAGTACAGTAAGAGCCTTTTACTATACGCAGTACTCGTACTTATGTCGGGTTTTGCGGCACTTTTTGATAAAAACTATGTTTTATCTTTTGTGCTTTTTGCCGTTTCCATCGCAATGTTTATACATAACGGAATAAAGGCAACGGGACTTAATTTGGAAAATCAGAGCAGTAAAAAATTCTCCGAGATAAAGGCTTCCGATGATGTAAACCCGGAAAACATACCGACTCCGATAGTTGTAGTAAACAATGTAGGTAAGGTTAAATGGGCTAACAAGGAATTCAGAGAACTTTTTGATTTTGTTGAAAATGTTACGCCGATAACGGAACTTTTAGCCGATATTGAGCCAAAAGATGTGTTTGATGGCGGAACTATATTCGATGTGGGCGAGCAATCGTTTTTCATCCGCGGAATTTACGGAGAGAATAAAGAACATGCGGTTTTATATTTTGAAGAAGTAACGGAATTTCAAAGAGTAAGCAAAGAACTTGAAGATAATAAATTTGCGGCAATTACGATAACGGTTGACAACTACGAAGAAGCACTTTTCGATGCCACAGACGAGATGAGAAGAAAAATTTCGACCGAACTTGAAAAAACGATAACTTCTTGGATTGAACAGTCGGGAGGCACAATCAAACTTTTGGAAAAGGGAAAATATTTCTCGGTAGTTCCCAAAAAAATACTTGATTTGTTTATTGAGAAAAAGTTTGATATTTTAGACAGTGTCCGCCTTTTGGGAAGTGAACTTAAAATTCCGCCTACGCTCAGTATCGGAGTCGGAACAGATTGTGAAACACTTTTGGAGTGTGATGAGTTTTCAAGGTCGGCACTTGATATTGCACTCGGACGAGGCGGAGATCAGGCAGTAGTTAAAAGCAGTGAAAAAGTAAGTTACTACGGCGGTAAATCCAAGGAAGTGGAAAAGAGGACACGAGTTAAGGCAAGAGTTGTGGCACAAGCCCTTCGGGAACTTATTGAGCAGAGTGAAAATGTTCTTATTATGGGACATAAAAACATGGATGCAGACTCTTTGGGTGCTTGTCTGGGCATTGCTTGTGCGTGTGCAAAATGCGGCAAAATGGCAAATATCGTTATCGGTTCTTGCGATGAAACAGCAAAAATACTTCTTGATAATATAGAAAAAAACAATTATCATGACGGGTTGTTTGTTCCTTCCGCATCGGCAAAGGAAAATTGCGGAAATAAAACGCTTACCATAGTTTGCGACACTCACAGAGAAAGTTTGGTTGAGCAAAAAGAACTCCTCACTTTGTCGGGCACAATCGCAATAATAGACCATCACAGGCGAAGCGAGGACTTTATTGAAAATGCTGACATTTTGTATCATGAGCCGTTCGCATCATCAACGAGTGAAATGGTGGCGGAAATTTTGCAGTATATAGACCCACGGCTTTCGCTGAGTACTGTCGATGCAGAGGTAATGTATGCAGGAATTGTAATAGATACGAAACAGTTTTCCTTTAAGACGGGCGTAAGAACATTTGAGGCGGCGGCGTACCTTAAAAATGCCGGTGTAGATACGGTTAAAATTAAAAAACTTTTGCAAAACAGTATGGAGAGTTACGAAGCCAAGTCAAATATTGTTTCACTTGCAAAACCGTACAGGGACGGTATTTCAATTTCAATTGCCGATAAAAAATATTCTTCAACCGTTATTGCACAGTCGGCAGATGAACTTTTAAATATCAGCGGAGTTTCGGCATCATTTGTAATTGCACCGTTTGATGATGATACGGTTACGGTAAGTGCAAGGTCGTTGGGAGTTATAAATGTACAGCTGATATTGGAAGCGTTGGGCGGAGGCGGTCATATGCTTTCGGCGGCGACAAAAATTGAAGGCGATGTGAATTTCGCACAAAAAGTGCTTAAAAAGGCAATAGACGACTACTTTGAGCAAATAAATCAGTAAAGGAAGGAAAATAAAGATGAAAGTAGTATTGTTACAAGATGTAAAGGGTCAAGGCAAAAAAGGCGACATTATCGAGGCAAGTGATGGGTACGCAAGAAACTTTTTAATACCGAAAAAATTGGCATCTATGGCAACAAAGGAGATTTTAAACGATATAAAAGGAAAAAATGAAGCAAATGCTTACCACAAAGAGCAGGAACTTCTTAAAGCAAAAGAACTTGCAAAGGAAATTGAAGGCAAAGTTGTTACAATTACCGCAAAAGCCGGCGATGGCAAAATCTTCGGCAAAATTACGGCACAAAATGTTTCCGATGCTATAAAGATGCAACTTCATAAAGTTGTGGATAAAAAGAAAATTCAACTGCCGGACGGCATTAAGACACTTGGTGATACAAAGGTTGAGATTAAAGTGTATCCCGAAGTTTTGGCAAGTGTTGTTGTAAGAGTAGAAAAAGAGTAGGGGATAGTAAAATGGCTGAAATACCAATCGGGAGAACGATGCCTTTCAGTGCGGAAGCCGAGCAGGCGGTTCTCGGAAGTATGATTTTTGATGTTTCTGCGTTAAATACGGTTATGGAAGAGTTGTGCGAAGAAGATTTTTATACAACACCGCACAAAATAATTTTTTCTGCAATAAACAATCTTTACACCTTGGGTGTTCCGGTGGATTTGGTAACTCTTTCCGAAAAAATAGGAGACAAGATTGAATCAATAGGCGGAATCGGGTATCTGTCAAAAATCGTACAAGGCGTACTTACAACTGAAAATCTCAGACATTATATTCGCATAGTAAAAACCAAAAGTGTGCTTCGAAAACTAATAGATGCCGCAGGTGAAATAATAGATATAAGCACCAAGGACGAGGATAAAATCGAGGTAGTTTTAGACAGAAGCGAACAACTTATTTTCTCAATATTGGAAGACAGGACAGACGGCGGATTGGTTCCGATCGGAGAAGTAATCAAAAGTGCACTTAAAACGCTTGAAGAACTCAGAAGTAAAGGCGGAACGGTAAAAGGCGTACCGACAGGCTTTACCCAACTTGACAATCTTACTGCGGGACTTCAAAACAGTGACCTTATAGTTATTGCGGCTCGTCCCGGTGTCGGAAAGACAAGTTTTGCGTTAAATATCGCGACTCATGCCGCAATATCAAACAAAACTCCCGTTGCAATATTCAGCCTTGAAATGAGCCGTGAACAAGTGGTAAACAGAATAATGTCAAGCGAAGCGTTGATTGATGCACAAAAAATGAAAACGGGCTCTCTCGATGCGGAGGACAAAACATCGCTTGCACATGCTCTTAATTCACTCGTCCCTGCTCCTATATATATTGATGACAATTCTGCGGTAACGGTTTCGGAAATCAGGGCAAAATGCAGGAGATTAAAACTTGAAAAAGGTCTTGGATTAGTCGTTGTTGACTACTTACAGCTTATGCAGGGGTCGGGCAAAACCGACAACCGTGCAAAAGAAGTTGCCGACATGAGCCGAAGCCTTAAAATTATGGCAAAAGAACTTAATGTTCCGGTAATTACACTTTCGCAGTTAAACCGTGCTTCTACTCAGGGCAAAAAAGGACAACGCCCGCAATTAAGCGAACTTCGTGAGTCGGGTTCAATCGAGCAGGATGCCGATATTGTAATGCTTCTTTACAATCCGGATATGGCAGGCGATAACGATGACGATGAGCAGGCAAAGAGAAATGTGGTTGAATGTATAATAGCAAAACACCGTGCAGGTGAATGTAAAACTATAGAATTTGCATGGCGAGGAGAATATACCAAGTTTACAAATCTTGACACAAGGAGTTAGTTTTGGTTAAAGAAAAGGTTTTTAATACAATCAAAAAACACAATATGCTTGATAAGAAGGAAAGCGTTGTTGTAGGACTGTCGGGCGGAGCGGATTCGGTGTGCCTTTTAAAGGTGTTAAAGGAACTTGAAGATACACTTGAAATTAAGGTTTATGCTGCACACATTAATCACCTCATAAGAGGCGAAGAAGCATTTAAAGACGCTGAATTTACAAAAAAACTGTGTGAAAGATTGAATATTGAACTTTTCTGTTCTATGATGGATATCCCAAAGATTTCAAAAGAAACTCACGAAGGGGAAGAAGAGTGCGGAAGGAGAATCCGATATGAGTTTTTTGAAGAGATTTCAAAAAAACTTGGCGGAGCAAAAATTGCAACCGCACACAATCAAAATGATAATGCGGAAACGGTTTTATTCAGACTTGCCCGCGGAACATCTTTAAAGGGACTTTGCGGAATCCCGTATGTGAGAGGAAACATTATACGCCCGCTTTTAGATGTACCGAGAGAAGAAATTGAAAAATATTTGGAGGAAAATCGAGAAACTTACTGTACGGACTCAACAAATTTAAACGATATTTATGCCCGAAACAAAATAAGACACAATGTACTTCCGAATTTGTGCGATATTTCGAGCGGAGCGACAGAGCATATTGCATCGCTCAGCGAGATAATAAGTGATGATGAAGCGTATCTTGAACGGGAAGCAAGGAAAAAAAGAGAAGAAATACAAAAAAACGGCAAACTTGATATAGAAAAGTTTTTAAAACTCGATAATTCGATAAAAAGACGCATACTTACAGATATTCTTTGTGAGTGTGAAGAAAAAAATATTACAAAAAAGAAAATTGACGATATTTTAAGCATTATTTCAAAGAATAAGACGGGAACAAGAGTTAATTTCGGAAAAAAAACGGGATATATCGCATATTCCTCTCTTTCTTTTGAAAATAAAGCCGAAAAATCCGAAGTTTATGTGAATATTGGAGAAACGAAAGGTTTTTTCAATTATGAAATAACTGTTAAAAAGGTTGACACACCGCCTAAAAAAGCGGATAATTATATAGGTGTATTTGATAGCGAAAAAATTTCACTTCCTGTTTTGGTAAGACAGAAAAAAAACGGCGATGTCATTGAACAGAAGGGTATTTTTGGGAAAAAGAAACTTTCCGATTTGTTTATTGACAGAAAAATTAATAAAACCATTCGTGAGAAAATACCCGTAATTGTGTCGAACGACAAAATTATTATGGTGGTATCGTGTGCAAAATCAAGACTTTTTACGGTCGATGAGAACACGAAAGAATATATCACAATTGAGTGCAGACAAAAGAACCCGGAGGAAAATTAGATGGACGGAAAAATTACCGATGCAATAGAGAGGGTGCTTGTAAGCGAGGAGGAACTCAAAAAAAGAGTTAAAGACCTCGGCTTTAAAATAAGCGAAGACTATAAAGGCAAAAATTTAACGGTTTTAGCAATATTGTCGGGAAGTTTTATGTTTGTCGCAGACCTTATGAGGACTTTTGAAATTCCGGTACAGATAAGTTTTATTTATGCTTCAAGTTATAACGATTCCACGACTTCTTCGGGAAAAGTTGAAATTCGCCATGAAAAAGGATTCAGTCCCGAAGGAAAGGATATACTTGTAGTAGAAGATATTGTTGATACCGGAAGAACTCTTTCGGCGGTAAAAAAAGAACTCTTAAACAGCGGAGCAAAGAGCGTTAGCATCTGTTCACTTTTAGACAAGCCGTCAAGACGAATAACAGATATTAAGGTAGATTATGTGGGCTTTGAAATACCCGATGCGTTTGTTGTAGGATACGGACTTGACTATGCATACAAATACAGACAGTTTCCGTTTATCGGAGTTTTGAAGCCCGAGTGTATAGAGTAAGAAAGGCAGGAAAGACATTTGAAAAAAATCAACTTAAAATCAATAGGAATCTATATTGCGATGATACTTTTGGTATCTCTGGTATGGATGTGGGTAATGAACGAGCCTACAATAGAAAAGCCCGTTATGTCGGAACTCATAAATGACATAAAGGACGGGAAAGTTTCGGAACTTAACCTTTCGGACAATACGGCACTTGTAACATACGCTGACGGAACGAAGGGTGAAGTAGAAATATCAATCCCAATTCTTTACGAGCATGCAAGAGATGATATTGACGCACAGATAAAAGCAGGCACATTGAAAGTAGATACTCCGGAACCGGAATCAATGCCTTGGTGGCTCAGTATGCTTCCGACACTCTTTATGGTAGTTATTGCAATCCTTTTCTGGGTGTTCTTTATTCAGCAGTCGCAAGGCGGAAGAGGAATAAACTCGTTTGGAAAGAGCCGTGCAAAGGTTATGCAGGACGACAAGGTGAAAGTAACCTTTGATGATGTTGCGGGAGCAGACGAGGAGAAAAAAGAACTTGAAGAAGTGGTAGAGTTTTTAAAAGCTCCGAAAAAATTCATTGAACTCGGAGCGAGAATACCTAAGGGCGTTCTTTTGGTAGGACCTCCGGGAACGGGTAAAACACTTTTGGCAAAGGCAGTTGCCGGAGAGGCGGGAGTTCCGTTTTTCTCACTTTCGGGTTCTGACTTTGTTGAGATGTTTGTCGGTGTCGGTGCAAGCCGTGTAAGAGACCTCTTTGAACAGGCAAAAAAGAACCTTCCGGCAATCATTTTCATTGATGAAATTGATGCGGTAGGTCGCCACAGGGGAGCAGGTCTTGGCGGCGGACATGATGAAAGAGAACAGACATTAAACCAACTTTTGGTAGAGATGGACGGATTTACCGAAAACGAAGGAATTATAATTATCGCAGCAACAAACCGTCCCGATATATTAGACCCGGCACTTTTAAGACCCGGCAGATTTGACC
The DNA here is from genome assembly GCA_045615705.1 of Clostridia bacterium. Classification (GTDB taxonomy): domain Bacteria; phylum Bacillota; class Clostridia; order UMGS1883; family UMGS1883; genus JAZLFH01. The sequence continues at coordinate 6,012 of JAZLFH010000043.1, read as the reverse complement.
GCCAAGTTGTTGTAAACACTCCCGACCAGACAGGCCGTGAGGCAATACTCAGAGTTCACTCAAAGAACAAGCCGCTTGACGAAACTGTTTCTGTTGAAAACATAGCAAAAATGACATACGGATTTACCGGTGCAGACCTCGAAAACCTTTTAAATGAGTCCGCAATTTTAGCCGCACGCCGAGGCAAGAAAAAAATCGGCATGGAAGAAATTGACGAAGCAATGCTGAAAGTCGTAATGGGAACCGAGAAAAAGACGAACAAGTTCACAGAGCAAGAAAAGAAACAGACAGCATTCCACGAGGCAGGTCATGCGGTTGTAGCGAAACTTTTGCCGACACAAGACCCCGTACATCAGGTTTCGATTATTCCGAGAGGTATGGCGGGAGGATTTACTCTAAGCCGTCCCGACAGAGATAAATACTATATATCAAAAGAGGAAATGTTGGACGGAATAGTTATGGCTATGGGCGGAAGAGCTGCCGAGAGCATCATCTTTGGAATAATTACGACCGGGGCATCGGGCGACATCGAACAAGCAACACAGACTGCCAGAAATATGGTTATGAAATACGGTATGAGTGATAAACTCGGGTATGTTGCATTTGGTTCGGGTCAGCAGGAAGTGTTTATCGGAAGAGATCTTACCCAGAGCAGAAATTACAGTGAAGCAATCGCTGCCCAGATTGATGAAGAAATCAGAAGAATTATTGACGAAAGTTACGAAAAGTGCGTAAAACTTTTAAATGATAATCTTGATCGCTTAGACAGTGTCGCAAATACTCTTTTAGAAAAAGAAAAACTTGATAACAAAGAATTCTTGGACGCATTTTATTGTCGTGAAGGCGAAAAAGAGGAAAAAAATACCGCAAATTTACCGATTGAAGAACAAGAGTAATTCTGATATAATAAAAAAGGAATGAAGAGTATGCAGGAGCATATCCTTTCGGTTTTGGTTAAAAACAGTTCGGGTGTTTTAAATAAAATAACAGGTCTTATTTCAAGAAGAGGCTTTAACATTGACTCGCTCTCTGTCGGAGTTACGGAAGATAAAACTGTTTCGAGAATGACGATAAAACTTGTGGCAGATGAAGACATTGTTAAACAAGCGGTGAAACAACTTGAAAAACTTTATGAAGTTATAAAGGTAAAAAGACTTTCAAAAGGGACTTACCTCGGGAGAGAATATTGTTTCATAAAAATAAAAGCAACGCCTGAAACAAGAACTGAAATAAACGAGATTGTTGAAATATTCAGAGCAAAGGTATCGGACCTTTCACCCGAAAGTTTTATTATAGAAACTACCGGTGATGCGGATAAACTTGATGCACTTTTAGAGGTGCTTTCACCTTACGGAATTATAGAAATAGTTCGTTCGGGCGAGATGGCACTTGAAAGAGGTTCTGATCCGCTTTAAAAAAGTTTATTTTCCAAAATGGAGATGTGATTGTATGAAGCAATTAGTTAAGTTTTTAGATACCACACTCAGAGACGGTGCGGAAAGCGCCGGAGTAAATTTTAGTTTGCACGATAAAACAGATATAGCCAAAGCCCTTGAAAGAATGGGCGTTGATATTATCGAAGCAGGTGAACCGGGACGAAGCAGAGAAGACTTTGATGCGGTTATGGCAGTTTCCGATGTGGTTAATAAAAGCATTGTGGCAGCACTTTCAAAGTGCGATAACGATTCTGTGGACAATACACTTGAATCACTAAAAAATGCGAAGAAAAAAAGACTTCATATCGTTATGCCCGTAAGTGATCTACACTTAAAATACAGGCTTAAAATGTCAAAAGACGATTGCCTCAGAAAAATTAAAAGTGTCTTGGAATATGCAAAAGAAAAGATTGACGATATTCAAATCACATTGGAAGATTCGTCAAGGGCTGACAAGGAGTTTTTGTCGGAAGCGGTAAGAACATCAATAAATGCGGGGGCAAAAACCGTTTCAATTGCCGATACTGTCGGAATACTGTCGGCACAGGAAGAGTATGATTTGGTAAAATACATAAAGGAAAATGTTCCCGAAACCGAGAACATTTGTTTATCGGTGCATTGCCACAATACACTCGGGCAGGCATGTGCAAACACTCTTTCAGGAATTAAAGCGGGAGCAAACCAAGTGGAAGTTACGATAAACGGGATTGGTGAGCGATCCGGAAACTGTGCATTGGAAGAAGTTTTGATGTCGCTTAAAACAAAAAATGATTACTATAACGCCGTAACAAATCTTGACACAACAAGCATTGTTAAGACAAGCAAACTTGTTTCGGTCCTTTCGGGAATAAGCCTTTCTCAAAATAAGCCTATTGTGGGTAAAGGTGCATTTACGGATGAAAATATTCCAAACCTTAAAAACGGATTTTACGGAATAATGAACCGAGATGACGCAGGACTTTTTGAAAGCGGAATAATACTCGGCAAACTTTCAAGCAAGCACGCATTTTCCGAAAGTATCAGGATGCTGGGCTATCAACTCGGAGAAAAAGAAACGGAAGAAGCTTATAAAAAGTTTAGAATTCTTGCAGAAAAGAAAAAGGAAATACTTGATGAAGATTTGGAGGCCATTGTTTCAGAAACAGATATAAAGGTTTTTGAAACATATTCGCTGATTTCATTTCAGGTTACCTCAGGTAACAACTGCATTTCAACTGCGACAGTTGAAATTGAAAAAGACGGGGAGAAAAAGTGCGAAGCATCAATAGGCGAAGGCTCGGTAGATGCGGTATTTCGTGCCATTTCAAAACTCGTGGAGATGGATACACAAATCTACGACTACAAACTTCGCGGAGTAACGCAAGGACAAGATGCTTTGGGTGAAGTTTCCGTTACAATCCTTTACAACAACAAAAAGTATAAGGCAAAGGGCGTAAGTACGGACATCATCGAAGCAAGTGTAAGAGCGTATATGAATTGTATAAATAAAATTGCATATTTAGGGTAGGTGATATTTATGAAAAAAATTATTTTAACGCTGTTTTTTGTTTTTGCTGTTGCGTTTACTTCACAGGCAGAAGCAGTTACTTCAACATCGGTCTTGTACAGCCCTGATAACCGCACGGTGTCAATTTCGGGATTTATGACAGATTATAAAGTTGCACAGGGCACATATTCAACCGTTTTGGTTCTTCCCGAGGGAGTCCTTCCAAAAGACGCCGACATTGAAAACACGGTTTATATCGACCAGATGAATATTGAGCAGGGAACAGGTTATTTTTCATATTCTTTCGTTATGCCTGCTTATAGGGATATGGGAAAGTATGTAGTCTATTTTGGCGGAAACAACATAAAGACTCCTTTAAGTGAGGCCTATGTTGTTGATGATTCCGGATTTGTTACGATAGGCTCGTTTGAAGTTACAAAAACGGATGAAACACAGATAACTGCAACCGCATATATGTACAATCATACTTACGCACCCAAAAAAGCAACGATAATAATCTCACAATACGATGGTAACGGAAAACTTTTGTCGGTAACATTTAACGAGTCGACAATTCCGCCACTTACCGATGCGGCAGTTCCCAAACTTGTAAAAGCGAATATCGTAAACGGTGCACAAACAAAGACTGCACTTATATGGGACAGCCTTGAAACCGTTGTTCCGCTTATCGAAAAGCAAATAATTAAATAAAATAATAACAGAAAAAAACCATCACTTCATTTTGAAGTGATGATTTTTTTATTTTCTCAAACTCATTATAAATCTGAAAAATTTTAAATACAACTCACAAGGAAGCAGAAATTTACTTAAAGCTATAATTTTGTACTTAATTGACGGATACTTATGAAGCATTAGATTATCACGGCGAAACGGATACGGATAAATGTTTAAGTATTTCAATTTTCTGAGTTCATCATAAAAGAAATCTTTGTCGGTAGCCAAAAGAGAGAATATTATACTTTCCTTGCACATTATTGTCCTAAGATTTAGATTGGTCATAAGTTCTTTAGAATACTCTGATGCGTGATTTTCCAATTCATTTTCATACACATCAAGCATAATCCTTAAAGAAAAATACATATCACGGCACTGTTTTTCGGAGCGGTCGTGAGAAAGGGAGTTGTTTCTCATTCTGTAATAGTAAACAGGAGCATTAACATACGAAATTTTTTTAAGATATTTATGTAACAGGAAAAGAAAAACAGTGTCTTCTTGTGAACGCATACCGGCAGGAAACAATAAATTATTGTCTTTCAAAAGCGAAGTCCTTATAATCATACCACAAGAAAAAGAGCGAAAGTTATAGTCATTGTTAAGCATTTTATAACTTTTGCAATAGGCATCCGATATAGGAAGATTATAAGAAAACTTCGGAGTGAACGATTCTTCTTTTAAGCCAAAATCGTCCTCCGGGATGTTTACAAATGACAAAAACAAAACATCGTTATCTTTTATTCCGCCCAAAAGACAACTTAGTATATTTGTGTGTATTTTATCGTCCGAGTCAATAAACCATATATATTTTCCCCGGGCGACTTTTATGCCGCTGTTTCGGGCAGAGGAAGGACCCTGATTTTCTTGATTGACTATAACTATGTTATCGTATTTTTTTGAGTAAGAGTCCAATATTTCACCGCAGGAATCTTTCGAGCCGTCATTTACGCAAATTATCTCGTATCTCTCTTTCGGAATGTCCTGCTTTAATACGGAATCAAGACACTCCGAAAGAAACTTTTCTACATTATAAACAGGTACAATAATGGACAAAATAATATCGTGTTGCATATTTAACCTCCAATACCTTAGTCAAATATTACAATACAATAGTATTTTGTTTTTGTCAATAGTTTTAATACAATAGTATTAAAATATGAAATGGCGGTGCGGAAAATGTTCGGAGAAAATATAAAGAAATTAAGAATTTCAATAGGACTCAACCAAGTAGAATTTGCGAAGAAATTGGGCATCAGCAAGCAAAGTGTAAGTAATTGGGAAAATGAGAACATCCAGCCGTCAATTGATATGCTTCTTAAAACAGCAAAGACATTTTCAGTAAGTTGCGATTATCTTTTGGGCAATGAGAGGGCAAGGACGCTTGATGTGTCGGGACTTTCCGAAAGGCAAATTTCGATTTTGCAAGAGATTGCAGACGACATAAGAAAAGCAAAAAACAACGGCTGAATTCTATCAGCCGTTGTTTTTCGTTCTTTGAAAACTATTTTTTTGTAACATCTAAAAAAACGGTAACCAAGCCATCACTTGAATCTTTAAGAAAAACATCATTTGGAAGATTAAGTTTTGATTTTATTTGCGAATTTTCAAAAACATTTGTAATATCAATAATTTCTGTGTCGGCAAAGTCGAGATTTGACACCGTTTCGCCGGGACCGGTTACATATACCGGGTCAGAATGGGCATTAACAAATACATTTTTGTTTTGGTCGTTTGAAAGCAAAGGATTTACACCGATTTTTTTGTTCATGTAGACAGGCACTTTAATTCTGACAGAACTCGGAATAAATGTAAGGTTGTTAATCACATTTTTGTCATTATCATAAGCGACAAAGCCTATATCATCCGTTTCAAACGAAGAATTTCTGTCTTCAAGCGAGATAGTTTCGGTTGAAACGACAGAGATTGTTTCCATGAGGCTTTTTGCACCCAAAACTTTAACTGTCGGCGGAGTAATTTGGTCAGTCTTTACTTCGCAGTCGGTTGCGATGTCTGAGTCAAAGACTATGTTGGTACTGTACTGTGCTTCCTGCATAGGCTCAATGTCAAGCATAAGGGCAGAGTGATTTTTTTTGACCACACTTGCACCGTTTCCCGGGAGGCGAACAGTTATCGGAAGTTCTGCAACACCGCTTCGCGAAATCCCCGCTACATTTACATACGCCGTAACGGATTCTGAGTTGTATCCAGACATTGCAAGACGGGGAGCACTGATTTCCACATTGATTGTGTATATCTGCGGGTCTGCAACGGCAAGCATATTGTTATTTAAAGAACTAATTCCTTCAATTTCTACTCTGACATTTCTTACCCAGAAGGTACGCTCGGGATTTTCAA